>CAYSKE010000068.1:2056-9180 GCA_964431465.1 uncultured Muribaculaceae bacterium
GCTGCCATGCTGCCGGTATTTGAGATCGAAGGCTCAGAGGAGGTGCAGGTAATACCGGCAGGTACCAGCAAGAGTTTTGACGTGACAGCAGAGAATGTGGCGGATTACACGATACAGAAACCTGACGGCTGGAAGGTGACTTACAGCAATGGTAAACTGACAGTGACGTCGCCTGTGGTTGACAACACTTATGCTGAGACAAATGGAATGATCTCGGTGATGGCAGTGTCAAAAGACAACAAGAGCGTGATCACAAAACTTGAAGTGTCGCAATTACGTGTGCTGACATTTGAGGATGCGGATGCGCGTTTCACTCAATACAAATTAGATTATTGTGATAAGACAATCAAGGTGTGGAGTGACCTCATAGACACCCCTCAGTATGGCGGTCCAATGATATATAATGATTATTCATCGGCTCCTTACTATTGGCATGATGAGAATAATACCGGTCTTTTCAGCGAGCTTAATGAGGGAGGCCCTTTCTGGATGGGCGGTGAGGTAATATCGAACTATTATGATGCAGATTTCAAAGGCAAAGGTTTTAATGATCAGCTAACTGTCTCAGTCGCCAATGGCAAAGAAGGAGCAGCAGGCCACAATGGCTCGGCTAATTTTGCAGTACATAACGGCTACTCGGATTTCTTCTCAAGTGGCAGAGTAGGCTCTATAACTTTTGCTGATGGAGTCGCAAGAGTTATTGATCATATGTACGTTACAAATATCTCCTATGGGTTGAATTCTCTAAACTATGGTGATGGCTTTAACTCAGCAGCCACAGCTAATACGTGGGTAAAACTATGTGCGATTGGCTATGATGAAGATGGTAACAGGACCGATATTGCAGAATTCTATCTTTGCAAAGATGGCGTGGCGGTCAATGAATGGACGAGATTTGACCTTGTGTCTTTGGGTAAGGTTGTTAAGGTCGAGTTTAATTTCCTTGCCAGCGAGGATCAAAGTGGTTCGTATGGGTTGAACTTCCCGGCGTATTTTGCTTATGATGATGTGGCGGTGCGTTTCTAATTGATTTCGGTTTTGAAAAGGATTTTTTCAGTGGTTGTCGCGTCGGGCCTTTTGCTGTCCGGCGCGATAATCGCCACTTCCTGCAACAATGAGGATGTGGTGACGGTGCAAGGGCCGCCCAAGATCAAACTTGACAGTGAGACGGGAATCTATACCGTGAAAGCGGGAAAGGAGCTCACCATTTCACCTGAATTTGTGAATGTCGACGGGGAAGCGACTATCGAGTGGCTCGAGGAGGGGGAAAGCCTGTCGGGGTCGCGGGAACTGACGGTGTCGTGGAGTGAGCCGGGTGAGCATTTCATCACTCTGAGGGTGGTGACGGACGGCGGCACGGCCAAGGAGGAAATACGCGTGGATGTGGTGGCTCTTGAGGTGCCGTCGATCTCGCTGCCTTTTGCAAGCGACATGATCTCGGTAAGGAGGGGGACGGAATATGCAATCACACCTGAAATCGCGCACTGCGATGGGGAGGAATTTGAAATCGAGTGGATTGTGAACGGTGAAAGTGCAGGAAGGGAAAGGACATACACGTTCAGTGCCGAGCAGGAGGGTGAGTACAAAATAGAGGTGAAAACCAAGAATGAGGATGGCACGGACAGCAAGATGTTCAGGATAAAGGTCGCGGACACGTTGCCTTATGAACTGTCGTTTGCCCCACAAAGCTATTTCAATGGATCGACGGAGAGATACACGTTTGCCGGGCGCGGTGTCTGTCTGAGTCCGATAATGGAGAATCTTGACGGAGAGACATGGGAGTGGAGTGTTGACGGCGTGCCGGTGGAATGCAACGAGCGCATAATGGTGTTCACGCCCGATGCTCCGGGGAAGTATCGGGTGAATGTGGTTGTCGACGGCATGGCTATGGCTTCGGTTACGGTGGTATGTGTCGAGGGAGATGAGAAGTCACGTTTCCGTGCCGCCACCTCGGGAAGCTCGGCATGGAGCACGAAGGTGTATGAGTGGGTTCCGGCTCCGGGTCAGTTTATCGGTGAGACGGTGAGCGGCGGCATGACAGGAAACGAGACCACACATGAGCTTGCTGTGGCATGGGCCGAAGAGAGGCTCAAGAATGGGCTTTTTGTGTCGCTTGGTGGTTTTGGCGGTTATATCATCGTGGGTTTTGACCACAGCATCCAGATGAAGGAGGGAAACTATGATTTCTCTATCGGTGGAAATGCGTTTCTGAATGCCACGACAGGTGACGGCGGGTCGAATGAGCCGGGTATCGTGTATGTGATGCAGGATGTGAACGGCAACGGATTGCCAGATGATGAATGGTTTGAGTTGCGCGGAAGCGACAGCGGCAAGGAAACGACGCGCCATGATTATGCAGTGACTTATTACCGGCCTTCGGGGAAGGGGATGAGCGTGCAATGGAGTGACAATTACGGAGGTAGCGGCAGCATCGACTATCTGAGCGCTTTTCACAAGCAGGATTATTATTACCCGGCGTGGATAGAGGCAGACTCTTACACGCTGCGGGGTACATGTCTGGAGGCACGCACGGTGCAGAACCCTTCGACCGGCTTATGGGACAATAATGCGTTTGAATGGGGGTATGCCGACAATCTTGGTGGCGACAACATTGAGAGTGATGACGCTGTGACCGGCGACGGTCAGCGTAACGGTTTTCTGATTGAGAACGCCATGCGGCAGGATGGCACTCACGTGAAACTGCAATATATTGATTTCATCAAGGTGCAGACAGGTGTTAACAGCAAGTCGGGCTGGCTGGGTGAGGTGTCGACGGAAGTTTTCGGGTTCAAGGATCTCTCAACCAATCTGCAATGACAAAAGGAACTGGATATTGGATGTTTATGATGATTATTCTGTTTCATGCAGTCCTGACGGGCTGCATGAAATGGGATTATCAGGATGAGGATGAGACTTTCAATGCCTCGGGGACGGGGCTGTTTATCACCAATGAGGGTAATTTTCAATATGGCAATGCAACGCTTTCATACTATGACCCGTATAGCAAAAGGGTGGAGAACGAGGTGTTTTTCAGAGCCAACGGGATGAAACTCGGTGATGTGGCGCAGTCAATGACTATCTACGGGGGCAAGGGATGGGTGGTCGTGAACAACTCTCATGTGGTATTTGCAATCGACCTGACGACTTTCAAGGAGACAGGCAGGATCGAGGGGCTCACTTCGCCGCGTTACATACATTTCCTGAGCGATGAAAAGGCCTATGTGACACAACTCTGGGATAACCGTATATTTATCGTCAATCCTAAGAACTACAAGATTACCGGTCACATAGAGGTGCCTGAGATGACGATGGAGAGCGGATCGACGGAGCAGATGGTGCAGTACGGCAGATATGTGTACTGCAACTGCTGGAGCTATCAGAACCGTATAATCAAGATCGACACAGAGACCGATAAGGTGGTGGATGAACTGACTATAGGAATCCAACCGACGTCGCTGGTGATGGATAAGTATGACAAGATGTGGACGATAACTGATGGAGGATATGAGGGCTCGCCCTACGGGTACGAGGCTCCGTCGCTCTACCGCATAGATGTGGCGACGTTTAAGGTGGAGAAGGAGTGGAAATTCAAGCAGGGGGACTGGCCGAGCGAGGTGCAGCTGAACGGGACGCGTGACAAACTATACTGGATCAACGACGATATATGGTGCATGGACGTGAGGGCTGAGCGCGTGCCGGTGAGGCCGTTTCTGGAGTATCGGGAAACGAAGTATTACGGGCTGACGGTGGATCCGGTGACAGGAGAGGTCTATGTGGCGGATGCGATCGACTATCAGCAGCAGGGGATGATATATAGATACAGCGAGTCGGGTGAACTGTTGGATCAGTTCTATGTGGGTGTGACTCCGGGAGCTTTCTGTTGGAAATGAGTATGAGAAGATTTGTTGGGACAATAGCGATGATGGTGGCTCTTACGGCAAACGGGCAACTGTCGCACCGATTAGGGGAGGTGGTGGTGAGAGCCAAACGTCCGATGAAAGAGATCGGTGTGCAGAAAACGACGTTTGACTCAGTGGCTCTGAAAGAGAATATCGCTTTGTCGATGGCAGATATACTGACATTCAACTCTTCGGTGTTTGTGAAGAGCTATGGACGCGCCACGCTGTCGACGGTGGCTTTCAGAGGTACGTCGCCAAGCCACACTCAGGTGACATGGAACGGAATGCGCATCAATAATCCGATGCTGGGAATGACGGATTTTTCGACTATCCCATCGTATTTCATAGACAAGGCTTCGCTTCTGCACGGAACATCGTCGGTGAATGAAACGGGGGGAGGACTCGGCGGGTTGGTCAAGCTCGGAACTTCGGCTGATGTGCCGGAAGGAGTGAATGTGCAGTACGTGCAGGGGGTGGGATCATTCAAGACTTTTGATGAATTTATGCGTGTGGCCTACGGTGGGGAGAAGTGGCAGGTGTCGACGCGTGCGGTGTACTCGTCGTCGCCGAACGATTACAAGTATGTCAACCACGACAAGAAGGAGAACATCTATGACGGGGAGAACAATATCATCGGGCAGTATCATCCGACGGAGCGGAACAGGTCGGGGGCGTTTAAGGATGCCCATGTGCTACAGGAGGTGTACTACAACACGCTGAAGGGTGATCGCATGGGGTTGAATGTGTGGTATATCAATTCAAACCGTGAACTGCCGATGCTCACTACGGACTATGGAAGCGAGCGGAGTTTCGAGAACCGGCAGAGAGAACAGACGCTGCGCAGTGTGGTTTCGTGGGATCACATCAGGAGTAAATGGAAAGGGGGAATAAAGGGGGGATATGTCCACACGTGGATGGCATACGACTACCGGCGTGAGGTGGCGGAAAACAACTGGGCTTCGATGACGAGATCGCGGAGCCGCGTCAATACGCTTTACGGTCAGGCGGAAGGGGACTATGCTCCCGAAAGACGGTGGCTTTTCACGGGGAGCGTGTCGGCGCATCAGCATTTCGTCAGGAGCGAGGACAAAAACATTATCCTTCAGGATGGCGACAAGGCAGTGGTGGGGTATGACAACAGCCGCATGGAGCTGTCGGGGTCGGTCTCGGCCAAGTGGCAACCTACGGAGCGGTTAGGGATGTCGGTTGTGGTCAGGGAGGATGTGTACGGCGACAAGCGGGCCCCCGTGATTCCCGCTTTTTTCATAGACGGGGTGGTGTCGCAGAGGGGAAATGTGGTCGTGAAGGGCTCGGTTTCGCGCAATTACCGCTTCCCGTCGCTCAATGACCTGTATTTTCTTCCGGGTGGTAACCCAAACCTGAAGAGTGAACATGGGTTCACGTATGATGCCGGGGTGAGTGCCGAAACAGGAAAGAAGGGTGTGCTTGCTGTGAGCGGGAGCGCCAACTGGTCTGATTCACACATAGATGACTGGATAATATGGCTGCCGACTACAAAGGGCTTTTTCTCGCCGAGAAATGTGAAGAAGGTGCATGCCTATGGGGTTGAGCTGACGGGAAATGCGGTGGTGCAACCTGCGGAGGGATGGGTTGCCGACGTGAGCGGGACGTATGCGTGGACGCCGTCGATAAACGAGGGGGAACCGATGTCGCCGGCTGATCAGTCGGTGGGGAAACAGTTGCCATACGTGCCCGTACACTCGGCTACGGTGACGGGGCGGCTGACGTGGCGCAGATGGAGTTTCCTCTACAAATGGTGCTACTACTCGGAACGCTACACTATGTCGAGCAACGACTACACGATCACGGGGCATCTGCCGGAATATTTCATGAGTAATGTGTCGGTTGAGAAAGGTCTCGTATTCAACCGGGTTGATGTGCAACTTAAATTGGCTGTAAACAATCTTTTCAATGAGGATTATCTCTCGGTGCTATCGCGCCCAATGCCGGGGATCAATTTTGAATTTTTTATCGGGATAACTCCTAAGTTTTGAAAAAGGAGGGGGGAGTGGTCATTTTCGCATAAAATTCGGGGAGAAGTTCTTATTTTTGCGGTGTGAGTACAAACCGAAAACATTATATGCTATGATATATTTCGACAGTGATTACATGGTGGGAGCGCACCCTGAGGTGCTTGAGAAACTTGTGGCAACCAACGGGCTGCACACGGTGGGGTATGGCTTTGACGAGTTTACGGCCGAGGGGAAACGGAGGGTGCTGGAGGCTTGCGGCCTCGAGAAGGGGGATGTGTTTTTCCTTGTGGGGGGAACGCAGACCAACGCGGTGGTGATTGACCGCCTGCTGGATCATAACGATGGTGTGGTGGCTGCGGATACTGCTCACATCAATGTGCATGAGGCTGGTGCGATAGAGGCTAACGGTCACAAGGTGATCACGCTGCCTAACCATGACGGTAAGCTGAAGGGTGAGGAGATCGACCGGTATATCGAGGATTTCTACCGCGATGAGACAAATCATTACATGGTGCGCCCGGGGATGGTGTATATTTCTTATCCGACGGAACTGGGGACGGTATACAGCCGCGAGGAGTTGCGCGGAATAAGCGATGTGTGCCGCAAGTGGAATATCCCGCTTTATGTGGACGGGGCGCGTATGGCTTACGGGCTTGCGGCTGAAGGTGGCGAACTGAGGCTGAAGGATATAGCTGAAATGTGTGACGTGTTTTATATCGGGGGAACAAAGTGCGGGGCACTTTTCGGCGAGGCTGTGGTGACGCGCCGGCCGGAGTTGCTGCCACGGTTTGTGTCGCTGATGAAGCTGCGCGGCGCGACGCTTGCCAAAGGGCGGTTGCTCGGGGTGCAGTTTGCCACGCTGTTCAGCAACGGACTCTATGAGCGGATAGGGGCTCATGCGGTGAAGCTGGCGATGAAGATGAAGGAGGGCTTTGTGGGTAAAGGCTATAAACTTTTTATTGACTCGCCGACTAACCAACAGTTTTTTGTGATGCCTAACGAGAAGATTGACAAGCTGAAGGAGGTGGCTTCGTTTGAGCAATGGGGCCCGCGTGGTGAGAAGGAGACTCCGGTGAGGTTTGTGACGGATTGGGCTACGACGGAGGAGGATGTGTCGGAGCTGATCGCTGCACTGGGGAAGGATTGAGAGGACTCGGAGAACTCGGAGGGGACGCACGAGGATGGGAGGAGATCGCGGAGGACTCGGAGCAACTCGGAGGGGAGGCGGACG
>CAYSKE010000068.1:9190-9902 GCA_964431465.1 uncultured Muribaculaceae bacterium
GGGCTACGACGGAAGAGGATATTTCGAAATTGATCGCAGCTTTGGGGGAGGAATGAGAGGGCGCGGAGATCGCGGAGGACTCGGAGAGCTCGGAGGGGTGTGGGTAGGTGGACGCACGAGCCGTGCGTCCCTACTCTGCGGGGGAAGGCGGACGCACCATGGTACGTCCGTACAAGGTAGGGGTGGGTATGGAATTGTGAATTAAGGTGTTTAACGTGGTTAGTGATTGATGGATTATGACAAGGGGGGAGTTTGAAAGTGAGTTCAGGCGGCTGTATCTGCCGCTGGGGATGTATGCGCTGCGGATTGTGGAGTCGACGGATATCGCGGAGGATCTTGTGCAGAACGCTTTTATGAAGGCGTGGCAAGGGGTGGACGCAGGGGAGCGTTTTGAGTGTTTCAAGGGGTATATGTACCGGGCGGTGCGCAATGAATGTATTTCGTTTCTGCGACAAAAAAGGGAGACTGTCGGGCTTGATGAGGTGCCTGAACTGAATGACGAAACGGTGGATACGTCGCAGCGGGATGCGAGGGTGTGGAAGGCTATAGATGAGCTTCCGGAACGTTGCCGGGAGGTGTTTTTGCTGAGTAAGCGCGACGGCCTGACGAATGAAGAGGTGGCGGAGGAACTGGGTATTTCAATCAAGACTGTCAAGAATCAAATGACAAAGGCTTTCGCGCGGTTGCGTGAGGCTCTTTCGGATGGACATAA
>CAYSKE010000069.1:0-9813 GCA_964431465.1 uncultured Muribaculaceae bacterium
TAAAAGCTAACAAATGTTAATTAACTTACCTGTGTTAAAATTGTTAATAACTTTTCATTTTCCGAGTTCTCCGAGTTCTCTGAGCTCTCAGAGTTCTCAGAGTTCTCCGAGCTCTCCGAGTCCTCAGATCCCTCAGATCCCTCAGATCCCTCCCAAAAAATAAGGCTACCCCACGGGGCAGCCTTAATTTTATCGTGTTAGTCAATATTTCACAGCCTCTTCTTTATCTCGGCCGTCTGCTGCTCGTAGCCCGGCTTCTCGAGCAGGGCGAACATGTTGCGCTTGTAATCCTCGACACCCGGCTGATTGAACGGGTTGACACCGAGGATGTAGCCGCTGATGCCGCAAGCACGCTCAAAGAAGTAGATGAGTTCGCCGAGATGACGCTCGGTGATCGACGGGATAGTGATGCGCATGTTGGGTACGCCGCCGTCGATGTGAGCGAGCCGAGTGCCGAGCTCTGCCATCTTGTTCACCTCATCTACGCGCTTGCCGGCGATGTAGTTGAGGCCGTCGAGATTGTCGGCATCGGTGGGGATCACCACCGTGTGGTCGGGATTTTCTACCGAAAGCACTGTCTCGAAGATCGTGCGCTCACCATCCTGAATCCACTGACCCATAGAGTGGAGGTCGGTCGAGAAGTCAACGGCAGCCGGGAAGATACCCTTGCCGTCCTTACCCTCACTCTCGCCGTAGAGCTGTTTCCACCACTCGGCCATGTAGTGAAGGCGCGGATTGTAGTTGACCAGAATCTCGATCTTCTTGCCGGCGTTGTAGAGGGCGTTGCGGGTCATGGCGTAGGTCTGCGCGAGGTTATCGGCTCCCGGCTTCATGGTAGCGATCTGCATGGCGCGTGCGCCATCCACGAGAGCCTTGATGTCAAACCCTGCCACAGCGATCGGGAGCAGCCCCACCGGGGTGAGCACCGAGAAGCGGCCACCCACGTTGTCGGGGATGATATAAGTCTTCCACCCCTCGGTGTCGGCCATCTTGCGCAGAGCGCCTTTCGATGCGTCGGTTACAGCCACGATGCGCTTTGCTGCCTCAGCCTTGCCGAGTTTGGCCTCAAGTTTCTCGCGCAGCAGGCGGAATGCGATCGCAGGCTCGGTCGTTGTGCCGCTCTTGGAGATCACGATGATGCCGTAGGTCTTGTTCTCAAGGAAGTTGAGAAGCTGATGGAGGTAGTCCTCACCGATATTCTGACCTGCAAACACCACCTTCTGAGTGGGAGCGAAAGTGTCCGACAGAGCGTCGATCACAGCCTTGGCGCCGAGGAAACTTCCGCCGATACCCACAGCCACAACCACTTCGCAGTTGTCGGCGAGATTCTTGGCGGTAGTGTTGATGTCGTCTATCTGAGCGTCGGTGATCTCACCGGGCAGGCTCACCCAGCCGAGGAAGTCCGATCCCTCGCCGGTAGCGTTGTCGAGCTGATAGATAGCTTCGGTAGCGGCCTTATCGTAGGCTGCGATCTGCTCGGGAGTGACCACTCCTGCCAGATTCTTGTTGTCGAGATTTATGCTGTTCATTTCTATGAGTTGTAGATTCTTCTGGATAGTCGTTGGTTAGCTGATGAAGCTGATGATGCCGAAATCCTCCTCGTCGTTGTTGGTTGGCTGCGCGGGAGCTTTCTTGCCGCCGATGCGTCCCGACGACGTCGGGCCAAACGACAGCCCTCCCTGCCGGTTGTCGGCCGAGATCACCGGTTGTCCGGTGCGTATAGCCTCGGCATGAGCCTTGTCGCGGTTGAATGCCGGAGTTTTTTCGAGAAGCTCTATCACCATGTCATCCTCCATCTGCTCAGGGGTGAGTATGACGAAATTCTGAGCGTCGCGGTGCTGACGCAGTTCTGCGATCTTGTCAGCTCCATAGGCATCGCTCAGGCGTTGCAGGTCGGCATCCGAGAGATCGGTATTGCGTGTCTCCTCCCCGCCCTCCGGGCCACCCACTTCAAGGCCGCCGATACCGTCGGGGGCAGAGTCGCCCGATTTCACAAGTTTCGAGCGGAATCCGGCGGCAAGGATCGAAACCTTCACCTTCTCGCCCAATGACTCGTCAAACGACACGCCATAGATCACATCAAGCCCGCGTATCTCTTTGGTGAAAGCCTTGAAATCATTGATTTCGCTCATCTTCACCTTGTTCTCGGCATTCGGGTTGTAGTAGAGATTGAAGAGAATGCGCTTCGAGGTGAATATGTCGTTCTCGCGCAGAAGCGGAGAGTGCAGGGCATCCTGAATGGCGGCGCGCACGCGGCCTTCACCCTCGGCATACCCGGTCGAGATGATCGATGCGCCACCGTTGGTGAGAGTGGTCGACACGTCGTTGAAGTCGAGGTTCATGTAGCCCTTCGACGTGATCAGCTCCGCTATCGAGCTGGCGGCATTGGTGAGCGTGTCATCGGCCTTCTCAAAGGCGTTGAGCAGATCGAGGTCACCGAACTCCTCCGCCAATATCTCATTGTGGATGATGAGGAGCGAGTCGACATATTTGCCTATCTCGCGTGCGCCGTCGAGAGCCTTCAGGATCTTGGCCTCACCCTCAAACATGAACGGGATCGTGACGATGCCCACCGTGAGCATACCGCGCTCGCGGGCCACACGCGCCACCACCGGCGAAGCTCCGGTGCCGGTGCCGCCTCCCATACCGGCGGTGATGAACACCATGCGCGTGTCATCGTCAAAAAGCTGATTGATCTCCGCCACGCTCTCCTCGGCAGCCTCACGCGCCACATCGGGCACATTGCCCGCACCCAGTCCTTTCGTCGTCTTCGGGCCTAAAAGAAGCCGCGTCGGCACCGGCGAGTGGTTGAGCTGCTGCATATCGGTGTTGGCAAGAGCGTAGCTCACATGAGGCACACCCTTCTTGTACATGTGCGAGACAGCGTTGCAACCGCCGCCACCTACGCCGATCACTTTTATTATGATCTTCTCGGCCGGATGTTCAGCCGGGTCTGAGAAATTGTGTTCCTGCTCGAGTTCTTCTATTGTCATTGTGGATGAAAGAGAGGGATGGGTAGGGAGGTTTGCTTATGTGTGGAGTTTCTTTGCCTTTGCGGGGCGGCTTGTTTATTCGTCGGGATCCTCGTCGTCTTCGCTTTCCGAGATCATGTTGACAAGTTTGTCCTTTATGCTTGACAGGAAATTGGGCTTCCGGCCACTGTTGCGAGCGTTGCGCGGACGATCCTCATATTCGCTCTCGTTGTAGCCGCCATCGTCCTGCGGCTCATTGTTGCGCCGCGATCCCCAGTTGGGCACTCTCACCTGATTGGTCTCGGCTTGCATCTCGGTGTGTACCCGCTGCTCCGGGCTCTCCGGACGTCTGTATTGCTGAGGCTCCGGTTGCTGAGGCTGCTGGTACTGTGCCGGCTGCTGATATTGCTGTTGCGGAGCCTGCTGATAAGACGATTGCTGCTGTTGTTGTGGTTGCTGATATTGTTGCTGCGGTGCCTGCTGATAAGGCGATTGCGGCTGCCCCTGCTGGTATTGCTGCTGTTGGCGGGCGGCCGTGTAGTAGCTTGGCTGAGGCTTATTGTCGGTCAGGCACTCCGCTTGTGCGCCCATGCGCTGGGCCGTGGAGATCACAGAGATCACATCCACCATCTGGCCGGCGAAGATCGACTGGTCGGTAAATCTCACCAGTCCGGCGGGAGCGGCGTTGCGCACCTTCATCCCGCTGTCGCGGTGCAGAAGGTCTTTGATGCCGCGCAATATCGAGGTGCCGCCGGTGATGATGAATCCCGCCGGCAGATCCTCCGGGCGCAAACTTGCGTAGGTGAGCTGCTGCATGATGTTGGCGACTATCTCACTGGCGCGCGCTCTCACGTAACTGTTGATCGTGGTCGTGTCAAGACCGTCGATGTTACGCGAGTTGTTGGCGTCATTCTCCGATACCAGTGCCGACCCTTGGAAGAGCTTGATCTCCTCGGCGCGGTCTTCGGTCAGGCTGAGTGCCGTGGCGAGGTCGCGCGTGATCGCGCGGCCGCCGAGCGGTATGGTCATCAGGTAACGCAGCGCACGGTCTTTGTAGATCGAGACTGTCGTAGTCTCGGCTCCGAGGTCAACGAGCACACATCCCAGCGAACGCTCATCGGGAGTGAGCACTGTGTCGGCCTGAGCCAGCGGACGCACCACGTTGCCCAGTATCTTGAGCCCCGCGCGGTCAAAGGCGCGGCGCATATTCTTCTTGGCTTCCTTGCTTGCCGTGACGATCGAGAAGCGCCCCTTGATTTCCGACCCATACATCCCCACGGGATTGCGCTGCCAGCGGCCGTCGACACAAAATCCGCCCGGAGCCACCGAGAGAATTTCCTTGTCGGTCTTGCAGCACGTTTTAGCCTGCTCGATAAGCTGCTTCACGATGTCGCGGGTGATCTCGGTCTCGTCGCCGAGGGCGCGGCTGGTCTCGATGGGATAGGATGATAGGGAGCGGCCGCCGAGCGACACAAACGCCCCTGAAATCTTTAGCGGTGAAACGGTTGCGTGATTCTCGAGCTTGCGCTTGATCTCGAGGATGCGGTTGCCCGTCTCCTCGACGTTGAGCACGCAGCCGTGGCGAACACACCCGACGAGCGGAGCCTCCTCGACGGCGACTATGTTGATGTTTCCCGTGTCCTCAACGATGCCCACGGCACCTTTGATGTGGGAACTTCCGATTTCAAATGCTACAATATGGAGAGGCATGCTGTTAAGTGTGGTGTGTTGGTTGAATTGTTGATGGAGATGAGAGGATTATGGTTTCTTGTTGGCTACTGCCGGGGTGTTGTCGCCCGACGCGGCATCGGTCGTGAGCATGTTGTCGAGGGTGTCCTCCTCCGGGTCTACAAGCTCTTTGGCCGCGATCTGTTGCGCCGATCGCTTCTTGGCTTTTGTCGCCACGACCTGACCGGCAAATTTCACCGAGATCGTGTCGTAGTAGAGCCACCCCTTCACCGGGAGCACCTTGCGGTACATGGTGAGAAGGCGGTCAAATTTGTCGGCGGTGTTGCCGTCGCGCGGATCGCCGAGGTTCACCACATGGCCGCGGATAGCGGGGATAAGAAGCACATCGCCGTTAGCGGTCACCTTGAGCGACGTCGTCAGGCTGTTGAGCAGCGAGTCCGACGCGATGTGTTTCATCAGCGGCAGCAGATCCACGGCTGCCACATTGCCGTTGCGACCGAGATCGCCCGTAACCACCGGCACATCCACGTGATAGCGGGCATCGGCGGTGAGGCGCTTTCCGGCGCGGTTTATGTAGTATGACGTGCCGTCGGTCGAGAAGATGCGCGCCACAGGGATCATCGGCACCACATCGATGTGGATGCGACCCGTCTGGGAGCGGGTGACGCGGGCCGTCTCGATATTGACCACATCGTCGAGCTTGCGCTCGATGGCACGCAGATCCACGTCGCGCACCGGAGTCGTGTCGGTGGGGAGCTGCCCCAGCTCTGAGCTGATGCCGTCCACAGTCACGAAATTACGTCCCGCATGATGCGATGTCTCCGCAACTTTGATATCAACCCCGGTCACAAGGTCGCCCGCGGCCATGTCCTGTGCTATGCCCACAGCAAACACCAGATAGCCTGCAAGGACTATCGACAGTGCGCACCTTATGATGGTTTTGCGTTTCAAAGTTGCTGTTTTGTAATTCGTTATGCTTCGAGCTGGTCAATGAGTTCCGGTATGTAGTCGGGGAGATCCCCGGCACCTGCCGTCAATAAGATTTCAAAGTTACGTTTTTTTATTGTTTTTGCGAAATCTTCTTTGTCAATGAGCAACTTTTCGGGTCCGTTGATAAGATCGAGGATCGTTTTCGATGAGATGCCCGGTATCGGCTGCTCGCGGGCTGGGTAGAGCGAGATCATCACCACCTCGTCGGCAAGCGAGAGAGCCTCGGCAAATTCCGGAGCAAAATCGCGTGTGCGGGTATAGAGGTGAGGCTGGAATGCCACCGTCAGGCGTCGGCCGGGATAAAGTTTGCGCATCGACAGTATCGAGGCGCGCAGCTCCTCGGGATGATGGGCGTAGTCATCCACGATTACCCGCCCGCCCGGCTGCTCCTCCCGCCACCGCAGCTCGAAGCGTCGTTTCGGCCCCATGTACGAAGCCATTGCCTCGCGGGCTGCCTCCTCATCCATCTCTCCTGTGAGCCAGCAGGCTGCCACGGCTGCCACCGTGTTGTCGATGTTCACCTCCACCGGCACTCCCGGTGCAAAATCGCGGAGCACCCTGCCGTCGGGCAGCTGTATGTCAAACACCACTTTCCCCTCGGTGTGGCGGATATTTATGGCGCGGAACTGCGCATCGGCATCGGTGCCGTAGGTGTAGACCGTCACCCCTTCGGGCACACGCGGCTGCATCTTCAGCCCGGTGTGCATCACAAGAAATCCGCCGGGGCGTATGAGCGACGTGAAGTGGGCGAAACTTTCGAGGTAAGCCTCCTCGGTGCCATATATGTCGAGATGGTCGGGATCGGTGGCGGTCACCACGGCGATCCATGGCGAGAGCGTGTGAAACGAGCGGTCAAATTCATCGGCTTCTATCACCGTCCACTGCGACTCGGGCGCGAGCAGGAAATTGCTGTCGTAGTTGCGCAGCACACCCCCTAAAAAGGCGTTGCATCCCACTCCCGGAGTCGAGTGCAGGATGTGGGCCGCCATCGACGAGGTTGTGGTTTTGCCATGCGTTCCCGCAAAGCAGATGCCGCGGCTTGTGCGCGTTATGTCACCGAGCAGCCGCGAGCGCTTCACGACCTCAAATCCGTTTTCTCTGAACCATTTTAGCCCCGGATGACTCTCAGGCACGGCCGGTGTGTAGACCACAAGCGTCTCCTTGGGATTGCGGAACCGCGCGGGGATTGCTTCCGCCGAGTCGTCAAAAGTCATTTCCACCCCTTCCGCTTCGAGTTGCGACGTCAGTTCGGTAGGAGTGCGGTCATAGCCCCCCGTCTCCATGCCGCGCGACAGGCAGTAGCGTTCAAGAGCCGCCATCCCTATTCCCCCTGCCCCCACAAAATATGCTTTCTTTTTCATCGTTTCCCCTTTTTGGCGATTTCCACTGCGAGAGCGGCAATGCGGTCGTCGGAGTCAGCGATACCCATTTTGGCTGCTTCCGCGCCCATTGTCTTGAGCTTCTCCGCATCATTCATCAGGTTTATCACGATCTCCCCCAACCGCCCTTCGAGAGTTGCGTCAGGCTCCATTGCTGCCGCCCCGCGCCGGGCGAGCGCGTTGGCGTTGTGGGTCTGATGATCCTCAGCCACGTTGGGCGATGGCACCAGCAGAGCCGTCGCGCCGGTAGCCTGAATTTCTGAAATCGTGCTTGCTCCGGCGCGTGCCACTATCAGGTCGGCGCCGGCATACACCAGATCCATGTTGTTGAGAAACGCCACGATCTGCACCCGGTCGGCGGGATATTTTGCAGAGAGCGTTTTGTAATCGTCGATATAGTATTTGCCGGTCTGCCACAGCACGTTGATGTCGGCCGCGATGATCTTGTCGAGGTCGGCGGCAATGCTGCGGTTAAGCGTGCGTGCCCCGAGGCTGCCACCCGTAACCACGAGCAGTTTCCTGTCGGGACTGAAACCGAGCCGTAATTTTGCATCACCCTCCTTGATGGACTTTGCCCCCTCTACCACAGCTTTGCGCAGTGGGTTGCCTGTCACGGTGATCCGCTCGGCAGGGAAAAAACGCTCCATGCCGTCGTAGGCCACGCAGATGCGTTCAGCCTTCTTGGCAAGCAGCTTGTTGGTCACGCCTGCGTATGAATTTTGCTCCTGTATCAGGGTGGGTATGCCACGGCGCTGTGCCTCTTTCAGCACTGGCCCCGAGGCGTAGCCCCCCACACCGATTGCCACGTCAGGCTTAAACGATCCCACGACCTTACGCGCTTTCAGCATACTTTTGAGCAGCTTGACGACCACACCGAAATTGGCGAGCATGTTCGACCGGGAGAAGCCGGCGACCGGAAGCCCGACGATCTCATATCCCGCCGCAGGCACGCGCTCCATCTCCATGCGGCCGGTTGCGCCCACAAACAGGATTTCCGCATCCTTATCCTTGCGGCCTATGGCATCGGCTATCGCTATGGCAGGGAAGATGTGTCCGCCTGTTCCTCCTCCGCTTATCATGTATCTCATAGGCGTGTAGCGTTTTCTGCCCTCATTTCTTCGGGGAGTGAGTTCATTTCATCCTTTATATCCTGACGCTTGTCGCTCTGCACCGCAAACCGGCTCACGCTCAGCATTATGCCGAAAGCAATCGACGTGATGAGTATCGACGAGCCACCTTTGGAGATAAGTGGCAGCGGCTGACCCGAAACCGGGAACACCCCGGTCACGATCGCCATGTGGAAAAGCGCTTGGAAAGTGACCATAAGCGCGCACCCGATCACGAGCATTGCCGGCAGCGCCCGTCGGCATTGCGACGCCACGTGTCCCGCGTGGGCGAGCAGCGACAGATATATTGCCAGCAGAAGCAGCCCCCCTGTCAGCCCGAGGTCTTCGACCACGATTGAGTAGATGTAGTCGGAGAATGCGAGAGGCAGGCGCGACGTCTCGCGTGAGTTTCCCGGCATCACACCGAAAATGCCGCCGTTGGCCTGAGCCATGTAGGCGTACATCTCCTGTCGGTTCTCGGCGTTGATCGGTTGCTCATATTTGGGCATCGACTTGTCGGTGAAGCGGTTTATGCGCTCGATCCATGTCGACTGACGACCCACGCGCATATCGGCGTTGTATTCCTTGAGCAGACATGCTCCCCCGGCGACCACTCCGTAGACAACAAGCACGGCAAAAAGTTTTTTGACCTGTATTCCACCCACGATCATCATCGAGAAGCTGATAGCCATGAGCAGGATCGTGTTGGTGAGACCCTGAGTGAAAAGCAATCCGCCCATGAGAAGCACCATTGCCGCCACGATCTTCACGCCTCGGGTGCGTATCTCCTCATTTTTACCGAGCTGCGTGCGCGACATGACCAGAGCTATCACCAGCACCGCCGACAGTTTCAGGAACTCCGAGGGCTGTATGGCGATGCCGCCAAACGAGAAACTGCGCCGGGCGCCGTTGATAATGTCGCCCGCCACAAGCACATAAATCATCATCACGATACTTGCCACTACAAATATCGGGATAAACTTGATGAGTTTCTGATAGGGGACGCGCGACAGGATGAAGATGATGACAAAGCCCGCTCCGAGCATCATCGAGTGGCGGATGATGGGGAGATAGACATTTCCTGCCACCACCTCGCGCGACGAGGCGCTGTAAAGCTCGATTATCGAGATGACCACGAGCATGAGGTATATGGCCCAGAAATATTTGTCCTGCTGCCCGGGATGCGGCTCAGCTTTCGGCTGCTGGACGGTTTCTTCCTTGCGCTCCTCGATCGGATGCGGCGGTGTGAAAGTGAATGGATCCTGCATTTACCTGTGTGAGTAGGGGAGAGTGAGTTGCTTAGTTTTCTGATTTCTTCAGTTCTTTTACTGCCTGCTTGAACTGCTCGCCGCGATCCTCATAGCTCTTGAAGAGATCGAAGCTCGCGCAGCATGGCGACAGAAGCACCGTGTCGCCCGGCTCGGCAATTTGGCGGCACGCTCCGATGGCCTCGGCAAGTGAGTGGGTGTCGGTCACCGGCACCATAGTGCCGAAATAATCCACGATCTTCGTGTTGTCCTTACCCATAGCCACAATAGCCTTCACCTTGTTCTCGACGAGAGGCAGAATCTCGCTGTAGTCGTTACCTTTGTCCTTGCCGCCAAGGATGAGCACGACGCTTTTCTTCCCCGCAGGCATGCTTTCGAGTGCATACCAGCAGGAGTTGACGTTGGTGGC
>CAYSKE010000070.1:0-9709 GCA_964431465.1 uncultured Muribaculaceae bacterium
GATGTGTCGTCAGGCTTGGCACCAACTTTTGCCAGCACTTCCTCAATCTTCTTGGGGCAGTGGCCGTCGCGACGCTCGAGATCCTCTTTCTGGATGCGCTTGCTCAGACCAACATATTCGGGCACGCGGCGCGAAAGTGCGAACTCAGAGAGCTTGAGCGGGTTCGAACGGTAGCTCGATGTTTCTCCTGAAGGGATGAGCTCGTCGGTTGTGGTTACGGGATCGTGGATCACAGCGGCAAGTTCGAGAAGCATGTTTGTCTGCAGGGCATACATCTTGGGCCAGTCCTTGATGTTGGGGCCGTAGCGCAGTTCACCCTCGGGATCCTCTTTGCCGAAGCCGTTGTAAACGCGACGGTCGTAGATCTTGGAGTCATACTCGTAGGGCTTGTGCTCGTTGGTGTAGTCGACATCGGTGGCTGCGGTAATCACGCCTCCGTTGGCAGCAGTTGCAGCGATCGAACGTGCGTCCATCAGTGCAACGAGCGAGATCTGGCCCTGACCGGGCTTCGAGCCTTCGCGGTTGGGGAAGTTGCGTGTGGTGTGGCGGATCGAGAGGCCGTTGTTGGCAGGAACGTCACCGGCACCGAAGCAGGGGCCGCAGAATGCAGGCTTGATCACAACGCCGGCTTCGAGAAGCTCTGTGGCGATGCCGTCGCGGGTTGTAGCCATGTAAACGGGTGTTGACTGCGGATATGCCGAAATGGTGAAATAGTCGTTGCCGACGCTCTTGTCCTTGAGGATCGATGCGGCCTCGGCGAGGTTGTCGTATGTACCGCCTGAACAGCCTGCAATGATACCCTGATCGGCGTGGAGCTTGCCGTCCTTGATCTTGCCTACGAGGTCAATCTCGATCTTGTCGCCGAAGCGCTTGCGTGCATCTTCCTCAACTTCGCGGAGAATGCGTTCGGGATCGGCCTGAAGTTCGTGGATCGAGTAGGCGTTCGAGGGGTGGAAAGGCAGCGCGATCATTGATTCCTGCTTGTCGAGGTCGATCTTGATCATGCCGTCGTAATATGCCACCTTGCCCGGACGCAGTTCGCGGAAATCCTCGGGACGTTTGTGGATTTCATAATGGTGTTTAACCTCGTCGTCGGTCAGCCAGATCGAGCTCAGACAGGTTGTCTCGGTGGTCATGATATCGATACCGTTGCGGAAGTCGATAGGCAGGTTCTTGACGCCTGGGCCTGCGAATTCGAGTACTTTGTTCTTAACGAAGCCACTGTCGAACACGGCCTTCACCAGAGAGATAGCCACGTCGTGAGGACCGACACCCTTGCGGGGCTTGCCTTCGAGCCAAACGAGGACAACCTCGGGAGCGGCGATGTCCCATGTGTTTTCAAGGAGCTGCTTCACGAGCTCGCCACCGCCTTCACCAACACCCATTGTGCCGAGCGAGCCGTAGCGGGTGTGAGAGTCGGAACCGAGAATCATGTTGCCGCACTTAACCATGGCCTCGCGGGCATACTGGTGGATCACGGCCTGATTGGCAGGAACATAAATGCCGCCATATTTCTTAGCTGCCGAGAGACCGAACACGTGGTCGTCCTCGTTGATTGTGCCGCCAACGGCACAAAGCGAGTTGTGGCAGTTGGTCATGGCGTAAGGCATCGGGAATTTTTCAAGACCCGACGCACGGGCTGTCTGAATGATACCTACGTAAGTGATGTCGTGGCTCATCATGGCATCGAAGCGAATGCGCATCGAGTCGCCGCCTGAAGCATCTACGTCGTGTGAACGGAGAATGCCGTAGGCAATGGTGTTTTCGCGGGCTTCTTTAGGTGTGGGAAGACCGGTTGTGTCTGTGGCGATGCGTTCTCCATCGAGAAGGTAAACGCCTTCTTTGATCACTTCAATCATGGTTAAAGATTTAAGGGGTGGATTGATTGTTATAATAGTTTGTTAATGATTCAATAAGGAATGAGAGAGCGAGCATGTCGGCTGCGCCTCCCGGAGAAATCCTGCGGTTTGAGAATTCGCGGTCGAGCTGTCGCATAGCTTCTATAGAGAAGTTTGCGAGCAACTGTGCGGCTTTTGCTTTGGCTTCGGCAGCAGTGTTGGCTCCACACCGGTGATAGATGTTGGAATCTTCGATCTGCGCCATCAGGCTGAGCAGGGTAATGAGGGGCCCGTCTGTCGACGGTGATGTGGCAAAAGCCTCGGGATAGCCGGCCTGCGCTGCATCGAGAGCGGTGCGGACTCCGTAACGGCGGCCTACTTCGGCACCGTGTGTGTCGGACGGACGCGGAAACTGTGCCGCCAGCTCCATGATTTTCTGCTGGAGATCGTCGCGGGTGAAAGGGAAGCTCAGGCGCGATGCGGCAACAACGGCAAGTCCCAGCGAAAAGAGGGCGCCACGGTGGGTGTTGACCCCGTTTGTCGCTGCGAACATTGCATGTTCGCCATCGATGCCTATTTCCCTTATCGAATCAACCGTGGCATCAACAGGGAGCTTGGCGAGCCGCACAAACACCGGGAGGAGTACATCGATCGAGCGCGACATCAGGGAGTGGTCCATATCGGTGTGCGCTCCGCTGTTATCCTTGTCAACCAAACCTGGTTTGGGTGTGGTGTCGAGTTCGTCGCGAAGTGCTTTGGCTGCGGCATGCGCCAGAATGTAGGGCCTGGCGGCGTCACTTGCGAGCTGGATTGCATCGGCAGCTTTCCCTTCGCTGATGAGCCTCCTGACACGCGATGCGCTCACCGGCAACCCCTCGTCGCTAAGGCGCGGGATCTCAATTACGGATGCCAGTTTAAGGTGCATCAGTTCATTGTAGCGTGCTGTAAGTTTGTCGGTCGGCTCCGACCCAACGAACCTCACATCAACTCCGAGAGCCGGAGCGATATGCCGCTCGAAAATGTCGAGATCGAGCGTTATGTGAGCGTCAGAGCGTTTCGACAGATCCTTGATGAAATAGGATGGGAAGGTGGCACGGCTTACGGCATAATGGCTGCCGTTGACAACCTTCACTTTCGGCATCCCTGCGGTTGCTTCAGATAGCATGGCCCGGCGCTCTTCATACGAAAAATCGGTAGAGCTTTCTCCCACCGGGATAATGAACAGCGTGTCGACCTGTTGCTGCGCTTTCTCAATAAGATAGAGATGGCCGCGGGTCAGCGGATTGGCGTGCATCACAATGACACCGGTGCGCCCTCGCCTCGGGAGCGAGCGAAGATAGCTGAGGTAGTCGCTAAGGGCAACGTTGGAGTGTTCCAGCATCACGGCACCTTCGCCTCTGCCAACTTCGACAAACGATAGCGATGCGAACAGAGGAGCGTATTCCGGTTTTGTGAACACTTTCGGATTGTCAATGCCGTTGGCCGCGGCATAGCGTAGCAACTCGGTTATGAGCGATGGCAGCAGCCCTAACTCGCGTGCGCCGGCATCTACGGCCACACCTTTAATGATGTCGCCGTCAAGTGTGGCTGTTGCCAGCAGGCGGTCGTCGGCATCAAACATACCGACAGAATAGTCACCTTCAACAGGATCGAGACCGCAAGCCTGCAGCAGCGCATCGCGCCGGCTTCGAGCCTGCCGTAGCGACAGGGGAATCTGTCTGAGTTCAATGCCGCTGAAAGTATCCATCGCAGATTGAGTTGATTACGCCGAGCAGCTCGTCAACGGAGTGGGTTTGCTGCCGCATGCACGAGCGTGCATCGTTGTCACAGATCAGGCATTTGCGTGGTTCTCCGCCAAAATCAGAACGGGAGAGCGGTGTGCCGTCGGCACCGATGACGTCAACGTCAAACAGACGGCCGAGCGGGTGCTCACGCTCTATCTTCATGCAAATGCGCTTAGCCTCGTCGGCAGTATGCCGGGATATGATGAAGGCCTCGAAACCGGTTTCGAGATCACGCTCCTCACATAACAGTATCCTGCCATCGAAGGCTTTCGACAGCGCTTTGACTCCCTCGCGCCCGATGGCAATGCTGGCGTCCGTGCGCTTCTCATTGCCGGGAATATTGACTGTCAGCACAACGAGCGCCTCGCCCGGGAAGTCGCGCAGCAGTTGCTGCTGACGTTCCCGGCGGGCGTCGCGTGAGTCAAGAAGCTGAGGGAGGGTGACAGCCATCGTGTCAGCTTATTCAGTGATGTTGCGGATCACGTCCATCACTGAACCGTCGCGGTTCATAACCACTCCGACAACCTTGTCGCCGAAGGGGAGTTCGCCGGCTTCGCCAACGATCGATTTTGCCTTGTCGCGCAGCCAGTTGATGTCGACAACGTTGATGCCGGCAGCTTTGAGGCGTTCAGCCAGTTCGGGACGGCGCGGATTGACAGCCACTCCATATTCGGTCACGATAACATCGACGGTGTTACCCGGAGTGATCAGCGTAGTCACTTCGTCGACAATACACGGGATGCGGCCACGGACAAGCGGGCAGATGATTACCGACAGAGCCGAGTCGGCAGCCGTGTCGGGGTGTCCGCCGATCGCACCGCGGATAATGCCGTCGCTGCCAACAAGCACATTCACGTTGAAATTAACGTCGGCCTCAAGGGCAGAGAGCATCACTACATCGAGATAGTGGACAGCTGATCCGGGCTCGTCGGCTGCAGCATATTCGTTGGCACTGACCTCTTTGTGCATCATGTCGTTCTTGAGCGATTCGGCAGCAACTTTGTCGAAACTCTGCACGTCGATAAGGCGGTCGATCAGGCCCTCCTCATGGAGCTTCACCATGTGAGCCGTGATTCCGCCCAAAGCATACGAAGCCTTGATGTTATTGTCGATCATGCTCTGACGCAGATACTTCACAACAGCGAGCGATGCGCCGCCGGTGCCGGTCTGCATTGAGAAGCCATCGCGGAAGAAACCGCTGTTGATCACAACCTTCGCGGCGGTTTTGGCCAGGAGAATGTCGCGGGGATTTTTCGAATCGCGGATAGCTCCGGCTGAAATTTTCGAAGAATCGCCCACCGAGTCAACTTCAACCACATAGTCAACCTGACGTTCGGAGATTGAATTAGGTGTGTTTGGATAGGGGACGAGATCGTCGGTGAGAATCACAACCTTGTCGGCATACTGAGCGTCGGGCAGAGCGTAGCCGAGTGAACCGCAGATCGATTTTGCGTTTTCAGAGCGGGAGTAGCCACAGGCGTTGCCCAGAGGGTCAGACGACGAAGCACCGAGAAATGCCACATCGATCTTCAGGTCGCCGTTGGCGATAGCGCTGCCGCGTCCGCCGTGGCTGCGGAAAATCACGGGTTTCTCCATCAGTCCGCGCGAAATTCTGTTTGCCAGTTCGCCGCGAAGACCCGATGTTGAGATCGAGGTGATGACACCGTTTTCAATATGCTTGATCAGGGGTTCATGAACGTCGGAGAGGCTTGAAGCAGCGAGATGGAGATTCTTGAATCCCATTTCAGCGAGCTTGTCAACCACCATATTGACAACCTTGTCGCCACCTCTGAAATGGTGGTGAAACGAGATTGTCATGCCGTCCTTGAGGCCGGTGCGGCGTATTGCCTCTTCAAGGCTTACAAGTTTCTGACTCTCTTTTTGAAGATCGAGACGGAACTGGGGGTTTTTGTCAGCAGCCTTTTCTGTTTCAAAAACCGGTTTATCGAGAAGCGCGGCCTGAGTGCGGATCATGGCGGCGCGGTCATTCATTGTGCTCATGGTTCAGGAATGAGTGGTTTACGTGACTGATTAGAGTTCCACATTGTCCAATGCTCCGGAAGCCTTGGCGAGTTCGATTGTGCGTTCGGCGCGGATCACAACGGGGCGGTCAACCATCTTGCCGTTCACTGCAATCACACCCGAGCCCTTCTTCTCGGCCTCCTTGATGGCGGCGATAATTGTAAGAGCTTTCTCAATCGCCTTCTGCGACGGTGTGAACACTTCGTTGACAACCTCGATCTGGCGGGGATTGATGATTGATTTTCCGTCGAAGCCCAGACGATGGATATATTCCACTTCCTTGCGGAATGTCTCCATATCATTGAGGTTGGAGTAGACAGTGTCGAGAGCGTCGATACCTGCCGCGCGGGCTGCCACAACGATGGTTTCGCGGGCAAGGCGGAGCTCGTCGCCCTCAGGGGTGCGCTGGGCCTTGAGGTTGGCACAATAGTCTTCGGCGCCGAGGGCAATGCCCATCATTCGCGGCGATGCCTTGGCGATGGCAAAAGCATTGCACACGCCGAGTGTGCTTTCAATAGCGGCCATGATGCGGGTGCGTCCAACGCAACCGAGCTCGCGCTCAACACGCTCAATTTCGCGTTCCACTTCAACAACCTCCTCGGCTGTTTCAGTTTTGGGCATTCGGATCACGTGTACACCGGCCTTCACCATTGCTTCGATATCTTTTTTGCCGAAGGGGGTGTTGAGAGGATTGATACGCACCACCATTTCGGTGTCACCGTAGTCAATGGTCTTGAGTGCGTTGTAAACAAGGAGTCGCGCTGTGTCTTTTTCAGTCAGCGTAACGGAATCTTCGAGGTCAAGCATGATTGAATCGGGCCCGTAGATATGGGCGTCGGCCATCATGCCGGGGTTATTTCCGGGCACGAACATCATCGTGCGTCTCAGTCGGTCCATGCTATGAATTAGAAATAAGGTCAGTAATCAGTTTGTGTGTACTTCTCGGAAGTCAAAATGTCAGTCGGCCCACACGTCGCGTCCGGTTGAGCGGACTGCGGCTGCTGTGACACGCGCGCGGATTGTGCAGTCGAGAGCGCCTTTGTCGGTTGCGTCGACTGTCGCGTCATTGATTCCGAATTCCTTGAGTGTTTCCTCGATAACGGCTTTGATCTGACGGCCGAACTTGAGGGCCACAGAGCTGTTGAGGTTGATGGTGATGCCGGGCTGGGTGGCAGGCGAGAGCTTGACGAAAATGTCGCCTGACTCAAGTGTGCCGGCCTGGGCGGGTTTTACTTCCATGATAAAAGCAAGGTGTTTTGGTTCAATAAAGTTTCTCTGTCGGTGTTGACCTAAGGGTGTAGTTATCCCATAGGGATAAGGCTAACGAGGGCAAATATACTTGCTTTTTCAATAACATCAAACAAATTGCGGAAAAAATTCCGCAATACTCTCTCGGTGTGTATTAAATCCCTGTGTGACAAAGAGATGTATTTGATGTTTTACAGCATGTTTTCAACCGTTCTGTTACAGGTTGTTTCAATCTGAAACCGATGCCGCAGAAACGACGAAAGGCTCTGCCGCAGCAGAGCCTTGTTGCTGTATCCCCGTGGGGAGTCGAACCCCAATCGATGGAACCGGAATCCATTATTCTATCCATTGAACTACGGAGACTCTCGTGATGTCGCAGCCACCTCTTTTAATTGGGTTCCCCTTTTGGGGAGAGGTATTTTCGGCGCCAAATCGGCTGCAAATATATGATTTTTTTTCTAAATTTGCAATTATATGTAAAAATGTGATATGGCCGTCAGTATAAACCAATCTCGGTATGAGGCGCTTGCTCCCCAATGGCAGATGCCTTGTTTCTCACAACTCAGCACATTTTTCCACAATATAAAGGCCGAGGGTAAAGTAATTTATCCCCCCGGTAAGCAGATATTTGCCGCTTTTGATGCTTGTGCCTTTGATGAGGTAAAAGTGGTTATCATAGGCCAGGATCCATATCACGGCCCGGGACAGGCTAATGGATTGTGCTTCTCGGTCAACAATGGAGTTAAGACTCCTCCTTCTCTGGTTAAGTTGCCGCGCGCCCGCGAAGAAGTCGACGCCAATGGTGTCGCATATATAGATGAAGAGGGTGATCTCGTCACCACTATCATTGACGGTGCTAATTGTGCTTTTACCTGCTATGATAAGGGAGGAATGTGTCTCTGTGCCATCGAAAAGGCTTGTAGGCAGGGAAAAATTGATTTCCTCAAGCCTGCCTCGTGCCATCTTTATACGCTGCGTCTCACCGAGTATGCCAAGTTTACTGCGGTAAATTATCATCGGTGGAAAATTTGTAAGCCGGCAGAAGCTTTAGGGCGCAAGCTC
This sequence comes from uncultured Muribaculaceae bacterium, assembly GCA_964431465.1. GTDB lineage: Bacteria > Bacteroidota > Bacteroidia > Bacteroidales > Muribaculaceae > JAFLTL01. Next base: position 7,955 of record CAYSKE010000070.1, read on the forward strand.
GGTTTCCGCCTGTATCAATTTCTTAAAGGCCCGCTTACCTCGCGCGTTGGTCAGGAGTGGGATGATGAGTTGGTGCTTGCTTGTGAAACTTACCTGACCGAATACGCGTCAAAATAATAAATTATATGCCTTCATTCTATACCAGAAAACCTGATTGGTTGAAAATCAAATTGCCTAACGGAGCAAAGTCAATGGCGGTATTACATCGTTTGGCCGGTGACAGCCTTCATACGATCTGTACCTCAGGAATGTGTCCCAACAGAGCTGAATGTTGGGGGGCCGGGACTGCAACATTTATGATAGGGGGCAATATATGTACCCGTGCGTGCCGGTTCTGCAATGTCGCTACAGGCCGACCTCATCCTCTGGATAACGATGAGGTTGATCGTATTGCTTCAACAATAAAGGAGTGGCGGCTTAAACACGCTGTAGTTACATCAGTTGACCGTGACGATCTTCCCGATGGGGGAGCGATTCATTGGGTCGCTTTGATAAGAGCGATAAGGGAACAATCTCCTATGACAACCCTTGAAACTCTCGTGCCTGATTTTAGAGGTAACCGCGAGGCTCTCGATATCGTCATAGCCGAGCGGCCTGAAGTTATGTCTCATAATTTGGAAACTGTAAGACGCCTTACGCCATCAATTCGCTCGGTGGCAACCTATGATGGCTCGCTTGCGGTGATCAAGCGGATTGCTGATGCAGGTATAGTCGCAAAGTCGGGAATAATGCTCGGTTTGGGCGAGACTATTGATGAGGTGATTCAGACAATGGAAGATCTTAGAGCAGCGGGTTGTAAGGTAATGACGATAGGTCAATATCTTCAACCTACAGAGCGACATATCGAGGTGACTGAGTATGTCCACCCTGACGTGTTTGAAAAGTTACGTCTTGAAGGCTTGGCGCGGGGATTTGACCATGTAGAGAGTGCTCCGCTTGTACGCTCCTCTTATCACGCAGAGCGTCACGTGCCGGCTCATCTCAGAAAATCCTTGTAAAGCGTCTCCCAGTTTTTAGTTATATCTGATATTTTGTGGACAAGATCATCACCGAAATATACCGTCAAGCTTCCTATCGTGATATGCTCCGGTTGCAATGCGACTATTTTAACCCTATGGTTGAGCAAGCTCGGGAGCGACTGCCTGTATCAGAAGAGAGACTTCTTTTAGTAGAGCATCTGCCCGTCTATACTCTCGGCCGACACGGCCATCGCAGCAATATGCTTATGCCTGAGCGACTGCTTCGCGATAATATCGAGCTTGTCGAGATAGATAGGGGAGGCGATATTACCTATCATGGCCCCGGTCAGCTTGTTGCCTATCCGATTATAGATTTGCAAAATCATGGTCTCGGGGTGAAGGCCTACGTCGAGATGCTTGAACAGGCTGTCATAGACACGATAAACGAGTATGGAATAACAGGCGAAAGACTCGATGGCGCTACAGGTGTGTGGATTGAAGCCAATACCTCACGGGCGCGCAAAATTTGTGCAATCGGTGTTAAATGTAAACGTTTTATAACAATGCACGGTCTCGCTCTTAATGTAACGACTGATCTGTCAAACTTCAATGTTATCAATCCGTGCGGATTTGTAGATCTGGGAGTAAATATAAGGAACATCTTCAATTGCACGAAAGACTTTTTGATTACCTTTTGTATCGAGGTAATCCATTGTAATTTTGCAAAAATGCTTTCCCAAAGTATTTTTGATTAATTTTGAGTTGTCTGTTTCTATAACATTTTCCATAGAAAAGC
>CAYSKE010000071.1:0-6073 GCA_964431465.1 uncultured Muribaculaceae bacterium
TCGAGATTAGCCGGATAGACGCTCGAAAGCACACCGCCATCGACAATGCAGGGGATGCCGTTGGTTTCCAGCATCCCCTTGATGATGTATGCTTCAGCCACATCGGTGAGCTTGTCAAGCACGACAAGCTCATCGAGTATAGCCTCTTTTTTCTCCTTTTTCGTCACTTCCCTGCGGTGACAAACGCGCGTACGGTTTCGATAACTTGCGGCAGAGTGAAACCGAATTTCTCCTCCAGCACCTTGTAGGGGGCCGACGCTCCGAAGCGCTCAAGTCCCTTCACATCCCAGCGCGATGCCTCTTTCATGAGCGGGAAGAGCGTTGTGGGCAACCCGGCGGTGAGGCCGAATACCTCGCTGCCGCGCGGAATCACCGAGTGGCGGTAATCGGCATCCTGACGCATGAACAGGCCCACCGACGGCACCGAAACCACTCTCACATTTATACCCTCTTTTTCCAGCTCTTTGGCGGCATGAATGAGATTGGCCACCTCACTGCCGTTACCCACAAGAGTGGCGGTTGCGGCCGGGTTCTCATACACCACATACCCTCCGCGTTCTGCACCCTTGGCTTCTGCGCGGCGGTCACCGTTTTGTCCCGGCAGATCCTCAAGATTCTGGCGCGAGAATATCATCACGGTGGGGGAGTCGGTGTTCTCCATCGCCATCTTCCATGCCGTCACTGTCTCGGCGGAGTCAGCCGGACGGATCACAAGCACGCTTTGTTTCCCCGACAGGTTGTCCATCTGCTCCATCAGGCGCATTTGTGCTTCCTGCTCGATAGGCTCATGGGTGGGGCCGTCCTCACCCACACGGAATGCGTCGTGAGTGAACACAAACTTCACTGGAAGCTCCATGAGAGCCGACATGCGCAGCGCGGGCTTGATGTAGTCCGAGAACACGAAGAATGTGCCGCACGCGCCGAGCAGACCGCCATGAAGCGCTATGCCGTTGATGATCGAAGCCATTGTGAGCTCTGCCACACCGGCCTGAAGGAAGCGGCCGCTGAAATCCCCCTTGGTGATGGCGTGTGTCTTTTTCAGGAAGCCGTCGGTTTTGTCAGAGTTGGCAAGGTCGGCGCTCGACACGATCATGTTGCCGAGATTCTCCGCCAGCACTCCGAGCACGTTGGCCGATGCGTTGCGGCTTGCGAGTCCCGGCTTGTACTCGATACCGTCCCAGTCGATTTCAGGCATCTTGCCATCGATATAGCTTTGCAGAAGCGCCGCATCGGCGGGATTCTCCTCCGCCCATTTCTGCTGACGTGCCTTGCGCTCTGCCACAATCTTTTTGAGCTCCTCGCGGCGTGCGGCGTAGGTGGCTGCCACATCTTCCCATATCTCGAAAGGAGCGTCGGGATTGCCACCCAGTCCGGCGATCGTTGCTGCCACGTCGGCACCGGCGGCGCTCAGCGGCTGTCCGTGAGTCGACACAGCCCCCTCGAGGCTCGTTCCGTCAGGCTTCACCACACCCTTGGCCATGATAGTGTGACCGATGATGAGGGTCGGCTTCTCGGTCTGAGCGTTAGCCTCCTCTATGGCGCGGGCTATCTGCACCGGGTCGTTGCCGTCGATTTCAATCACATGCCAGTTCCATGCGCGGTACTTGGCAGCCGTGTCCTCCGACGTCACCTCATCCACGCGGGTCGAGAGCTGCACGTCATTGGCGTCATAAAACATTATGAGATTATTCAGCCCGAGCGTACCGGCAATGCGTCCGGCGCCCTGCGAGATCTCCTCCTGTATGCCGCCGTCCGATATGAAGGCATAAGTCTTGTGAGCCCAATCCTCGCCGAAGCGGTTGGCGATGATGCGTTCGCCTATGGCGGCGCCCACAGCCATCACATGACCCTGTCCGAGCGGCCCCGACGAGTTCTCCACGCCGCGTGCAGGGTTGAGCTCCGGGTGACCCGGAGTGTGGCTTCCCCACTGGCGGAAATCCTTGAGCTCATCGAGTGTATATTTGCCCGTCAGAGCCAGCACGCTGTAGAGCATCGGCGACATGTGGCCCGGATCAAGGAAAAAACGATCGCGGGCGATCCATGTCGGATCTTCGGGGTCATAAACCAGATAGTTGGAATATAGAACGTTGGTGAAATCAGAGCCGCCCATTGAGCCGCCGGGGTGACCCGACTTGGCGCGTTCGACCATGGCAGCGATGAGCACACGCATGTTGTCGGCTGCCCGCTGCATCTCTTGTTTTTTCACTTCTTTTTCCATAGTGGGATGTGGTAAAGTTCGGGGGAGAGGGTGGGGATATGTTGAGTTGTTTTGTTTGCTTGTTATGACAGGCTGTCGCACATGTACGTCGTGGTGTCCGTGATTCCGGCTTCTTTCATGGCTTCGCGCCGCTCCACGCATGTGCCGCATGTGCCGCAGTGCTGTTCGCCACCCTTGTAGCAGCTGTAGGTCGTTGAGTAGTCGATGCCCAGCCGTGCCCCGTGGCGCACGATCTCAGCCTTGTCGAGATAAGTGTAGGGAGCCATGATCTTCACATCCTCATACGTCCCCTCGCGCACCGCCTCAGCCATGGCATCGATAAATGCCGGACGGCAGTCGGGGTAGATCGAGTGGTCGCCCGAGTGATTGGCTATGTACACCTCGGTCAGGCCGTTTGATTCGGCAAGCCCGGCGGCAACCGCAAGCATGATGCCGTTGCGGAACGGCACTACCGTCGACCGCATGTTTTCGTCGGCATAATGCCCGTCGGGGATAGCGTCCGCCCCGTCGAGGAGCGAGCTGTGGAAATATTCCCCCATAAATGCGAGATTGATCTCCACCAGTTCTATGCCGAGCTGACGGCAGTGAAGCCTCGCGCACTCAGCCTCGCGGTCGTTATGGTTTGAGCCGTAGTGGAAGTTCACCGCAAGGGCGATAGTGTCGGCATACTCATGCAGCATCGTCACCGAGTCAACGCCGCCCGAAAGTACCATCAGTGCTGATTTCATTGCTTCAGTTATAGGGTTTCGACATTGACAGAGCCGTGCCCAGCATCTCGCGTCGGCGGCTCGCGGCAAGCTCCTCGTGGTCTGCATCTGCGCGGTTGGCAAACGGGTATATCGCTATGCCGCCGCGGGGAGTGAAGATGCCTGTCACTTCGAGATAGAGCGGATCCATGAGCTTAAACAGGTCATCGGCTATGATGTTGATGCAGTCCTCATGAAAATCGCCGTGATTGCGGAAACTGAAGAGATAGAGTTTCAGGCTCTTGCTCTCCACCATGCGCTCGCGAGGCATGTAGCTGATCACGATGCGTGCAAAATCGGGCTGACCCGTGATGGGGCAGAGCGAAGTGAACTCCGGGCAGTTGAATGTCACCACATACTCCTTACCCGGATGTTTGTTGACAAACGTCTGCAATATTCCGGGACAGTAGTCAGTCGGATACTCCTTCACCGAAGCACCCAGCAGAGTGATGTCGCCAAGTTGATCGTCGTTTCTCGACATTGGTTCTCTTTGTGTGGTTGGTTATTTACCCTGAGGTTTCACGTCGCGCACCTTCAGTCGGTCGCCGGTCTCGTCGGCGATAGCGCGGAAATAGCGCGGATCGTCATATCCGCCGAACTTCGGCGATGCCGGCAGTCCGTAGCGGTTGCGGGCAAACGATCCATCTTCGTTCTGACGCTTGATGTTGCCGTCCATGTATTTCACCAGCAGGAAGTCGCCGAGAGCTTTGTAATCGGCGGTGGCCTTCGCTGCCCATGTGTTGGCTATCTCCTGAGTGGCTTTCGCTGCTTCGGCGGCACTGAGGCTTGCGGCCTCTGCTTCAAAAGCCTCGGTTGCGGCAAGCGCGCCCTGCTCAAGTTCCGCCTGCACCCGGCGTATGTCGGGAATCATCTGGCTGTAACGGTTGTATGCCTGATTTGCCACATAGTTGTTCACCCAGAAATTTGCGTCCCACGACAGCGTGTTCATGTCGCCGTTGCCGTTTGCCAGTTCGTGGGGGACGGTAGTCACGCTGCAATATATGGGGATATACACTGCGGTGTTGGCATCATCCGTGCCAAACCACAGCAACCCTTTCGCTGCGTCGGGCAGATCAGAGCGCAAGCGTGCCACAAACGTGAAACCGGTCTGCTGAGTGGCGATTGCGCGCTCGTGAGTGTACTTCTGGCCATCCACCTCAAATGTCATCGGGCGCCAGCGGTAGGGCACTGCGTAAGGCCCTGCGCCCACGTCCTGTGTCATGTCGTAGGGTGTACCCTCAAAGTGATCGCGCATAGCCCACTTCATGTCATCGGCGCTCAGCTGCTCGTCGGGCTTCACCCAGAGCGGCATCACCGGTCCGGCGGCATTGTCGATCCAGTTCAGGTATTTGTCCATCCCTTGGGCGTGGTTGTTGAAGAACGACCACACGCGTGCGTCGCACCCGCGCAGTGCGCCGAAATCGGTGTCGGAGTATGCGAGCGAGAAGCTGAAATCCTTGTCGTCGCCGTCAAAATATCCCATTTCGCGGGCAAACGAGATCACATCCGGGCTATAAAGCGTTTCGGGATCATCGAGCGGAAACTGATGGATGCGCGGGTGATTGGCGTGTCCCGAGATATATCCGTCGGGGATGCGGCGTGCCACCCACACGGCACCTTTCTCCTTGCCACCCTTGCCGATGAGCTCCATGATCCACGCCTCGTTGCCGTCGGCGATCGAGAACGATTCTCCCGAGCTGTAGTAGCCGTAATCCTTCACGAGATCGGTCATCACCTTTATAGCCTCGCGGGCGGTGCGGGCGCGCTGGAGCGTTATGTATATCAGCGAGCCATAGTCGATAAGCCCCGTCGTGTCCACGAGCTCCTCATGTCCGCCCCATGTGCTCTCGGCTATCGCAAGGCCATGCTCGTTCATGTTGCCGAGAGTCGTGTAGGTCACCGCAGCTTCGGGGATTTCACCTAAATACTTGCCCGTGTCCCATTCCACCACTTTGCGCATCGTGCCGGGAGCATGTTTTCCCCCCGGCTGGTGATAAAGCTCACCATAGAGATTATGGCTGTCGGCGGCGTAGGTGATTATTACACTGCCGTCCTTTGTCGCCCCCTTGGCGGCGATAAGGCTCGTGCAGGCGAGAGCCGGCAGTGGTGCGGCAAGCAGAGCCGCGATTGCGAGGAGAGTGGATTTCATTTTCATTGCGGGTTGGATATTGTTGGAGAGAAACGACCTCTAAACATCAGGGTCGGGAAAGGCATTGACTGTCGAGTGCCCTTCGCGACCCTGAAAAAGAGTTTGTCCGTAATTTCAGCGTGTCACTTCGCGCTCTGCAGGCGTGCGCGTTCCAGATACTTGCGTATGTCCACGCCGTACATGTCGCCATAGGCGGGATAATTCTTCTGGATATCCTCATACACCTTCAGCTCGTCGCCATATTTCTGCTGTGCGTTGTAAACGCGGGCAAGCTTGAGCATGAAGTACGGGGTGTAGCTCGGATTGTCATCGCTCTGGGCGATTGCGCTCTTGAAAGCCTTGGCAGCGTTGTCGAGCTGATCGAGATTCACGTAGCAGTCACCCTCGAGAGAGTAGGCGGCGGCACCGATAAATGCTTCGTCGGCCGAATACTTGTTCAGATAGTCGATAGCCTTCTGATATTCCCCTTTGTCATAGAGGAGGATTGCAGCTTGGAGAGCGGCGCGGTTGCCGGCGCTGTAGCCGTGGTTGTTGGCGATGCTCTCATATTGCGTCAGCGCGATCGAGTCATTACCTTGGAAAAGCTGAAGGTCAGCCTGGCCGATCTCGTTGTTACTCTTCTCGATACCCGGGTTGCGGAAAGCGTAGATATACACGAGCACGCAGATCACCACAAACGCCACTATACCCGTTGCGATATAGATTATGCGCTGGTTGTCCTGCACTTTCTGGCTGATGCCGGTGAGCTGGTCATTGAGCTCGTCGATAGCGTTGGCATCGTTCTGCCCTGCTTGGTTTTTCTTTGACATGCTATGAGTTATGTGTCGGTGGTTTATCTTTATGGAACTATGCAGTGCATCTCCGGGAATCACCCGGAGTGCACTTTCTCCGCGCAAAGATAATCTCTTTATATGAAAATTCCAAAACCGCTGCAATTCTTTGATTTCACAAAGAATTGTC
>CAYSKE010000071.1:6173-9703 GCA_964431465.1 uncultured Muribaculaceae bacterium
CATCGAGCATGCATCGCGGTAGATGATAGCGCTTTTGGTGAGGGTATCGATCATGTCGAAAGCCTCCATCACGTCAGGAGCGACCGCAAACACGCCATGCTTCTCCCACATCACCACGTCATAGTCCTCGGCAAGAGCATCGATCGTTGCCTTAGCCAGTTCGGTCGACCCTGGCAGCATGTAGGGCACGATACCCAGCCCGCGCGGGCAGAATGCCTTTGTCTCCGGTATCATGCTCCATAGCAACCGGGTGAGCACGTCCTTTTCCAGAAACTTGGGATTATGGCTCATGGCCACAAGCTCTATCGGGTGGGTGTGCACCGATGCCTTATAGTTGCTCCCTTTACCTATCAGGTAATTGTGCACCGACAGGTGCGACGGAAGCTCCGATGTGGGGCGCACCACGCTGTCAGCCACGATCTCATAGTGGGCGCAGTCAGGAGTGATGCGTATGATCGAGCCGTTGGCCATCGGCTCACGCGCAAGGTCGCGCATACGCCGGTTCGTCCCCTTGCAGTAAAACCAGCATCCTTTCAGGTTGGGCAGTGTCACCCCGATCGGAGTCGGTTCCGTCAGAGCAGGCAGAGCGCGCATTGCGTCGTCCACCTGATCCGTGATATTGACAGTGATATTTCCCCCGTTACGCTCTGCCCATCCCTTTTGCCAGAGATAGCCTGCCGTTTCTGCCACGGCATTCACTTCTGCCGCAAGAGCGGGGCGGCCGTCAAGTATTGAACTCATTATATGTAGTTAGTTGCGTTTTGATAAAACTTCTTTTTCATATTCCTCGATCTCGGCGATGAAGCTTTCACCAACGGCCACACCGTTGCGGCGGCAGAACTCGTCCCACACAGCGCCCCACGGCATTGACTTCGCCTCCTCGAGCAGCGCAAGACGCTCAAATCCCTTGCCGGCTGCCTCATAGCCGCGCAGAGTCTCGATAGGCTCGAGCAGTGCTTGGAGCAGGCACTTCTGTGTGGCGCGCGTGCCCACTACGTAAGCGCCTATGCGGTTGATTGAGCCGTCGAAATAGTCAAGACCGATATTCACTCGGTCAAGAGCATCGCAGCGCACTATCTCTTTGGCAAGATCGAGAGTCTCGTCATTGATGATCGTCACATGATCCGAGTCCCAGCGCACGGGGCGGCTCACGTGAAGCATCAGTGCCGGCACAAACAGCAGCATAGAGCTCACCTTGTCGGCGATGCTCTCCGTCGGGTGGAAGTGACCTGTGTCGAGAGTGATCAGTTTCTGCTTCTGCGTGCAGTAGGCGGTGTAGAAGTCGTTTGAGCCCACAGTGTAGCTCTCGAGGCCGATGCCAAACACCTTCGACTCCAGGCTGTCGAGCATGTGCTCGTAGTCGGTGGCAAAAATCTTGTCGAGTGAGTCTTTCAGCAGAGAGCGGTAGAGCAGCCTGTTCACCGTGATGTCCTTCGAGCCGTCATGTATCCACAGGTTCATCACGCACGGGCTCCCTTGACGGCGACCGATCTCATCGGCGATCGCGCGGCAGCGGCGTGTGTGTTCTATCCAGAAATTGCGTATCTCCGGGTCGGGATTCGACAGCGTCAGGTCGCCCGATTTCGGGTGAGAGAACGATGTGGAGTTGAAGTCGAGCTTGAGCCCGTTTGCCAAAGCCCATTCTACCCATGACTCGAAGTAGCTGAAATCCACCTCGTCGCGGTCAACCTTCTTCCCCTTGAAATCGCCATAGATCTCATGCAGGTTCAGGCGGTGCGTTCCCGGTATGAGCGAGAGAGCTTTAAGTATGTCGGCACGCAGTTCATCGATGTTGCGCGCTTTACCCGGGAAATTACCCGTAGCTTGGATGCCGCCCGTCAGGTCACCGTCCGATTCAAAACCGGCCACATCGTCGGCCTGCCAGCAGTGCAGCGATATATGTATGTCTGCCAACTTTTTCAGGGCAGCTTCCGTGTCAATTCCTATTGTTGCGTAACGCTCGCGTGCGAGTTCGTATGCCTTTTCAATATTTCCCATGAGATTGATTTATTGGAGGGTTAAGAAAGTTCGGTATGCTTTTTCCCATTCCCCGTCGGGATTGGGAGTGAAAGTTTCAGTCTCGGTCGACGCAGCCACGATGCGCCGCATCTCCTGCAGCGACCCCGCCATTCCGGCGGCACGTGCCTGTATCAGTGCGTTGCCTATCGCCGTTGCTTCCGACGGGCCTGCGATGACAGGCATCTCTATTGCGTCCGCAGTCATCTGGTTCAGTATGCGGTTGCGTGATCCGCCACCGATTATGTGCAGGCACTTGATATCGTGCGGAGCAAACTCGCGCAGCATCGACATCACCTGGCGGTAGCGCAGAGCTAAGCTCTCGAGTATGCACAGCGTGTATTCACCCGGAGTCTCAGGCACAGCCTGACCGCTTTCGCGGCACGCATCCGCTATCTCCTTGAGCATTGAGCGTGGGTTGGCAAAACGCGGGTCGTCAGGATTGACAAGCGACCTGAACCGTTCCACCTTTCCAGCCTCTTCGCAGAGCTCGCCGTACGAAGTCTCTATCCCTTGAGCCTTCCATTCGCGGCGGCAGCATTCGAGAAGCCACATGCCGCATATATTTTTCAGGAACCTTATTTTGCGTTCCACGCCCCCCTCGTTGGTGAAATTCAGCTCCCGGCTCCGGTCTGATATTATAGGTTCCTTCACCTCGATGCCCATCAGACTCCACGTTCCCGAACTGAGGTAGGCGAAATCCTCCCCTTCGGCCGGCACAGCCGCCACTGCCGAAGCCGTGTCGTGTCCCGCCACAGCTATTACAGGCACCGCGCCTAATCCCGTCTGGCGTTGCACCTCCTCCGACAGCGTCCCGACGCAGTGCCCCGGATCAACCATCGGCGCAAACAGCTCCTTATCTATCCCGATCGCTTCGATTATATCATTGTCCAGTTCGCCGCTCCGTGCGTTCATCATCTGCGATGTCGATGCTATAGTGCGTTCGGTCACAGCATTGCCCGTGAGCATATAGGCAAGAGCGTCAGGTGTGAATAGTATCTTTCGGGCTGCTTTCAGAGCTGGGCAGCCATTTTGCCGCAGAGTGTCGAGTTGGAAAATAGTGTTTATATTCATCACCTGTATCCCCGTGCTCTCATACACCTTCTCCGCGTCATATCGGGCGAAAAACCTTTCCGGAGCACCCGTGGTGTGCTGATCGCGGTAGCAGTAGGGATTACGCATCAGTCCGCCGTCCTCACCGAACATAGCGAAATCCACACCCCACGTGTCGATACCGATCGACATCACCTCATATCCCCTCTGTCGTGCTTCGCGCAGCCCGCCGATAATTTCGCGGTACAGCGCAGGCAGATCCCAGTAGGAGTGTCCGAGCATTTCAGTGATATGATTGGGAAACCTCGTCAGTTCAGTCATAACGAGTTTACCGTTTTCGATCGAAGTAGCGATAGTGCGGCCGCTGGTAGCGCCGAGATCAACTGCAAAAAACACTTTCTGGCTCATGGCAAAGACTATTTTTGCCAAATATACAAAAAATATTTATAGTAGCTATCATA
>CAYSKE010000072.1:0-9568 GCA_964431465.1 uncultured Muribaculaceae bacterium
AAACATCACATGAATAGAATCTACAAACTACTTTTTGTGCCGGCGCTCATCGTCATGGCGGCGTGCAGCAGCGACGATGATGTTATCAATAATCTTGCCGATGAGGTTAAAGGTGACTACGAGGGATACACATTGTCGTCAAGCAATTTCTTTTCAAACATGGTCACCGCCGACCAAAAAGTGAAGATTGCCGCAACGTCCACGCTCGATCAAGCCAACATAACATATACATCCGAAACTCTCGGCACCACCACAATCTCAGGCGCAACCATCTCGGGCACCAACGGAGTATATACATTAACGGGTGAGGGAAAAGCCGAAATGGGACACGGTGGTTCCACTTCAACCTACGATTGCACGCTGTCAGGCACAATCACCAATGGAGTCGCCGATCTCACTTTCAGATATCCCGCTGTAATGGGAGGCTTCACCATAGAGTTTCTGCAGGGAGACGTCCCCGCATCGGTTGTACTGCCAGGCACATATAACGGATATGTCAGCGCCGTTTCGCAATACTTCCCCGCCGGCATGAAAACCGAAGACCAGACCATAACCATCACTCTCAACGACAACGGCGAATACTCTCTTAAATATGTTTCCGAAGGAATATGGGGCACATTCAGCTTTGACAATATAAATGTGGAGACCAACGACGACGGCGATTTCCTGCTTAGCGGTTCCGGCAAATGTTCAATGGGAATGGACGGAGCGTCAAAGGATTATGACTGCACTTTCACGGCCACGATCGATCCCGAAAAAAAAGATCCTGAGTTTGTATTCACTGTTCCGTCAGTCATGGGTGGACTCACAATCACGTTCCACAACGGTTCCATGCCTACAGAATAAACGATGAAAAAACGACTTATATCACTCCCTACAGCGTGGGCAGCCATCTGGCTGCTTTCAGCTTGTAACGGATTATTCGATGGCCTCTACGACGAGCCTGACGATGAGATCATTGCCGGCTTCGGATTCCAGACCTCATGCGGCTCCGAAACTGCCGGCGTGATTTATATCGACGCTACATCCTACACCGACTGGGTCTACATAAACTTCTCTGATCAGAAAGTCTATACAATAAATGTAGAAAATGAAGCCCCACAGTCATGGGACATCGCAGTCCATCGCTACGACGTGAAGACTAACGGAGGAAAAGCAATCGAGACAGCCTACTCAACCATCGCCGATGCTATAAAGGCCGATTACGCCGACGACCTGCTGACCGCCGACCAATGGACCACACAGCAGATCGTCACCGACATGTCCACCATGATGGACGACTATTTGAGTTACGTGGAATCCTACTACAATCCGGAGCTTTCCAAATGGCTGAACGTCGACACAAGCACGATGCCCCCCGTCTACACCTTATCTGACAAAGTTTATATCATTGAACTTGCCGACAAGGTAAAAGCTGCCGTGAAACTGGTCAACTACATGGACGAAACCGGAGTGAAAGGATTTCTGACCATCGAATACATCTGTCCCTTCTAAACGAGATCATGAGAAGACATTTCATCCTCATCGGCATAGCTGCAATGTGGGGGATCACAGCAGATGCTCAGGATCTGACGGACGAAAAACTCGACTCACTTGAGAAAGCATGGAGCCGCAAGTTCGACGAGGTAGTAGTCACCGGCACGCGCACTCCAAAGCTGCTCAAGGACTCCCCCATCCTCACACGCGTAATCACCACGAGCGACATAAAGAAAACCGACGCCACCGACATCAGCGATCTATTGCAGGCCGAGTTACCCGGCATAGAATTTTCCTATTCCATGAATCAGCAGGTCTCGCTCAACATGCAAGGTTTCGGAGGCAACTCGGTGCTCTTTCTTGTTGATGGAGAACGCATTGCCGGTGAGACACTCGACAACGTTGACTACAGCCGCCTGAACCTCAACAACGCCGGAAAGATCGAGATTGTGAAAGGAGCAGCATCGTCGCTCTACGGCTCCAATGCCGTAGGTGGGGTTGTCAACATCATCACGCGCGAGGCATCTGAGCCATGGACGCTGAATGTCAACGGTAAATATGGCGCCCACAACGAGCAGCGCTACGGAGTGGCACTCTCATTAAATCAGTGGAAAATCAGCAGTTCCACATCCGTGCAGTACACATCCATCGACTCATATAATATGAAGAACACCGGCGACTACTCCCGGTTCTATGGCGGACGGACATGGAATGCCAGCGAGCGGCTCACTTTTAAGGCGACCGACGCGCTCAAGCTCACCGCACGTGCCGGCTACTTCTTCCGCGAGAGAGAGTCACAGGCCACTACCCACGACCGCTATCGTGACTTTACCGGTGGCCTGAAAGGTGTCTATGACTTCAATCCCGGCACAAATCTGGAAATCAGTTACTCCTTTGACCAGTACGACAAGAGCGACATTGTGCTTGCCTCCCACAAGGACATACGCGACTACTCCAACGTGCAGAACATCGGGCGTGCGATATTCAATCACACCTTTGCCGGGAAGCACATCCTCACTGTCGGCGGCGACGTGATGCGCGACTACCTCATGACCTATCAGTTCTCCGGCAACGGAAGCAAACGCCAGGTCACAGCCGATGGCTTCGCCCAGATGGATCTGAATTTCATAAAGGATTTCAACATTATAGGCGGCATGCGCTACGACTATTTCTCTGAGTCAGATATGCAGCACCTTTCATCGCGCCTCAACCTCATGCATCGGCTCGGCCGGTTTAATCTGCGTGGATCCTATGCCGGCGGCTTCCGTGCCCCCACGCTCAAGGAGATGTACATGGATTTCGACATGGCAAGCATCTTCATGATCTATGGCAATCCCGACCTGAAGCCCGAAGTCAGCAACAACTTCCAGCTTTCAGCCGAATACACCGAGGGGCTCTTCAATGCCAGCCTCGGAGCTTACTGCAACCTTGTCGACGACCGCATGACCACCGTGTGGAATCAGGCTCGCAATGGCATGGTCTACACCAACATCGACAATGTGACGATCTCAGGGTTCGATGCCAATGCATCCATGCGCACCACATGGGGATTAGGAGCACGGCTCTCCTATATGTTCACCCATGAAAAGGTGAAAAAAGGTGAGCCCTACACATCATCTACCCGCCCCCACACCGCCACGATGAGACTCGACTACACAAAGCAGTGGAAGAACTACGGATTGACCGTAGCCCTCAACGGGCGCGCCCTTTCAAATGTGACCGTCGATGAATTTACATCCATGACCTCTTACGAGGAGACGGAAAGAGTGAAGTATCCGGGCTACACGATGTGGAAGCTCAACGTCACCAATAGCATCTGGAAAGGAATTGACCTTATTCTGTCGGTCGACAATCTCTTCAACTACGTGCCTAAGTACAACTACAGCAGCACGCCATCGACGACCGGTATATCCTTCTCCATCGGAGCCTCAATCGATATCGACAAAATTAAGTGATATGAAAACACCTATGACTGGAAAGAAAAAGAAGATACTTTGGGTGATAGCAGTGGCGGTAGTCGTTGCCATTGCCCTATGGGCGTGGAATTCATTGGCATCCCCGACCCGCATTGCCTTCGTCAACTATCAGGCGATCAATCTTGGCCAGATTTCCAAAGCCAACGACAACTCTTTTGTTAAAATCCGGGAGCTGGCCGTCGACGACCTTGACAAAGCCGGAAACTACGATATGGTGTTTGTCAACGGAATGGGACTGCGCATTACCGACGAGCAGCGGCAGGCTCTCGTCATGGCAGCCGAGAGCGGCACCCCCGTTCTCACCACTGCCGCCACCAACCCGCAGAACCAGATAGCGTCCGTTGACTCCATCGACAACGAGTTTCTGCGGCAATATCTTGTGGGCGGACGTGCCAACTACCGCAACCTCCTCTCCTATGTCCGCAAGTTCATCGACGGGAAAAAGTTTTTCGTCACCACTCCCGGCGATCCCCTCCTCTCAGCGTCATCGTTGCTGTATTATCCTGCCGGTGGCGACGATCTCAATTTCAGTTCTGTCGGCGACTACGAGAAATGGCTCAAAAAAGAAGGCAAATGGGATCCGCAGGCACCTCGTATCATCCTCACCGGACAAATGGGTGTAGCCGACGATCTCGTTTCTGC
The DNA here is from genome assembly GCA_964431465.1 of uncultured Muribaculaceae bacterium. GTDB lineage: Bacteria > Bacteroidota > Bacteroidia > Bacteroidales > Muribaculaceae > JAFLTL01. The sequence goes on from CAYSKE010000072.1 coordinate 4,095, forward strand.
GTTGGAAACCACAGGCAATATCGTCTATCCGGTCAACGTCATCCAGCAGTTCATCGCTCTCGGCCACGCCGATTCAATTTCAGCATCAGCAATCATCAACATGGCCCACGGACGCATGGGCGATCAGGTGGTAGCCTACCTTGAAAAGAACAACATTCCACTCTTCTCCCCTCTCAATGTCAATCGCGACTACGATGAGTGGATGAACGACAAGATGGGCATGAACGGCGGCTTCCTCTCGCAGAGTGTCGTTACCCCTGAGATCGACGGAGCTGTCCGCCCCTATGCACTTTTTGCGCATTACACCGGTGACGACGGTCTCCCCCATGTCGCAGCTATCCCCGACCGGCTTGAGACATTTGTCCGCACCATAAACAACTACATTGACCTGCAGCTTAAACCCAACAAAGACAAAAAAATCGCGATCTTCTATTTCAAAGGCCCGGGACAAAACGCCCTTGTAGCCGAAGGCATGGAAGTCGCCCCATCGCTGTTCAACCTGCTCAAGCAACTTGAGAAGGAAGGCTACAACGTCGGCCGTCTTCCCGAGTCACCGCAGGCTCTTGAGCTACTTATCAATGAAAACGGCAAAGTCTTCAACGGCTACGCCATCGGTGCTATGGGAGATTTTGTCAAAAACAACGCCCCTGAAATCATAACCCGCGAGCACTACGACGAGTGGTGTGCATCATCGCTCTCCGACGATATGCGCCACGACATCGAGGCTGTCGACGGAGTTTTTCCCGGTCATGGGCTACGTGACGAGAACGGCAATATGGCCATCGCACGCCTTCAGTTTGGCAACATCATTCTCATTCCGCAGACGGCGGCCGGACTTGGCGACGATGACTTCAAGATCGTCCATGGCACCGATGCCGCTCCCCCTCACAACTATGTTGGCGCCTATCTCTGGGCTCGGCATGGCTTTGGTGCCGATGCGCTTATCCACTTCGGTGCCCACGGCTCCCTTGAGTTTACCCCGCGCAAGCAGGTGGCTCTCGGAAGCAACGACTGGCCCGACCGCCTCATCGGTGCCACTCCCCACTTCTACGTCTACTCCACATCCAACGTCGGAGAGGCAATGATTGCAAAGCGCCGAAGCTATGCCGGCATCATCAACTATCTCACTCCTCCGTTCATGGAGAGCAACGTCAGGAATGCCTACAAAGACCTCTCCGATGCCTTGGCATCCTACAACAGGATTGCCGCTGCCGACGCGGTCGATCCCGACGCTCTTGCCGCTGCAGCAGCTTTGGTAAAAAAACACACCGTCAACCTCGGCATTCACCGTGAGCTGCGTCTCGACAGCATCATGTCGCATCCCTATTCTGCCGACGATATAAACCGCATCGAGACCTTTGCCGAAGAGCTTGCCAATGAGAAGATAACCGGAGCTCTCTATGTCATGGGCGAGCCTTACGCACCCGAGCATATCCGTTCCACCGTCTTCGCCATGACGGTCGATCCTATAGCCCACAGCCTTCACAAGTTGCACGGCGGCGACCTTAAAAAGCATCGTGCCGACGCTGCAACCGTTGTCAGCCGCCTCATGCAGAACCACGGCAATGCCGACGAGGCAGATATATGCCGCATTGCCGCAGTCTCGCAGGCCGAACTCGACAGTGCGCGCAAGATATCAATGGCTATTGAAGGGTCACGCGGCATGCTCTCGCGCATGATGGTCATGGGAGCCATGATGCCGTCAGGCCCATCACGCGAGCCATCAAAAATCTCCGAGCGAAAATCTCCGACACGAAGTCATCGCATGCTCCCCGGTATGTCGCCGGAAAAAGCGTTGGAAATGGCACGCAAGATGGGAGCCGACGAGGAAGCCATCAAAAAGATGGAGGCAGCGATGAAGCGCAAGAATGTCACTCCCGGTAGCTCTACCTCTTCTACCGGCTCACATCCCTCTGGCATGGGCATGGCAAAGAAAGAGCTGACCGCTGAAGAGATCGAATTTGCGACAGCCGTAACCGAAGTTGAAAAAGCCATCCGAAACGTCGGCAACTACACGACCGCACTCACTTCAAGCCCGGCGCACGAACTCGCATCCCTTACCAATGCTCTCAACGGCCGTTACATAGCCCCCACATCCGGCGGTGACCCGGTTCTCAACCCCAACATTCTCCCTACCGGGCGCAACATGTTTGCCGTCAACGCCGAGGAAACTCCGTCGGCTGTTGCATGGGAAAAAGGCAAGGCGCTTGCCGACAAGACCATCGACATGTATCGCAAGGCTCACAGCGACTCCCTGCCCCGCAAGGTCAGCTACACGCTTTGGAGCAGTGAGTTCATCGAGACCGAGGGTGCCACCATCGCCCAGATTCTCTACATGCTCGGCGTTGAGCCTGTCAGAGACCCGTTTGGACGTGTGACCGATCTGCGGCTGATTCCCTCCGCCGAGCTTGGTCGTCCGCGCATCGACGTCGTGGTTCAGACCTCCGGCCAGCTTCGCGACCTCGCTGCCTCACGCCTTTTCCTCATTTCCCAGGCAGTCAAGATGGCCGCCGATGCTCCCGACAGCGACTTCCCCAACTATGTGGCCGAGGGAGTTGTTGAGTCCGAGAGACATCTTGTTGAAAAAGGCGTTACCCCCAAGGAAGCCCGCAAGCTCTCCACATCGCGCGTGTTCGGTGGAGTCAACGGCAACTACAGCAGCGGCATTCAGGCGATGGTCGAGGCCGGCGACCGATGGGACGACAATAGCGAGATTGCCGAGACTTACATTGCCAACATGGGAGCCTCCTACGACAGTGAGGAAGATTGGGAGAAACTGCGCGACTTCGCTTTCGAGGCCGCCCTCACCCGCACCGATGCCGTCGTTCAGCCCCGGCAGAGCAACACATGGGGTGCCCTCAGCCTCGACCATGTCTATGAGTTTATGGGCGGAATGAATCTTGCCGTACGCAACGTCACCGGCAAAGATCCCGAAGCCTATCTCAGCGACTACCGCAACCGCAACAACGCCCGTATGCAGGAAGTCAAGGAAGCCATTGGAGTCGAGAGCCGCACCACGATTCTTAACCCCGTCTACATTAAAGAAAAGATGAAAGGCGGAAGCGGCGACGCATCAGCGTTGGCCGACGTCATCCGCAACACCTATGGCTGGAACGTCATGAAGCCCGAAGCTATCGACGACGAGCTTTGGGACGATATCTACGAGACCTATGTCACCGACCGCAACGGATTGGGCACAAAAGAATATTTCTCCGGAAAGAATCCCGCCGCGCTTCAGGAAATGACCGCCGTCATGCTCGAGACCGTCCGCAAAGGCATGTGGGACGCTTCCCCCGTGCAGATAGCGACGATGGCCGAACTCCACACCGAGATGGTCGAGAAGTACGGAGCCGCTTGCTCCGGCTTTGTGTGCGACAACGCCAAGCTCCGTGAGTTCATCAAGTCAAGCGTTCCCGAGCAGAGTGCCCGCAACTACGACGCTGCCGTCGCTTCTATCCGTGCCGAGAATATCGCGTCCGACAACGACGGCATGGTGATGAAGCGCGAGGAGCTCAACTCCACTGCCACCGCCACCAACCATGTCAACGGGCTTATTGTCGGAGTGGCAGTGATAGTCCTCCTGCTCGTGATCATTGCACTCCTGCGCCGCCGCAGACAAAAGAAATGAGCGATGGAAATAGTTGTTATGATAATCATGCTGATGGTGAGCCTTAGCTTTTTGCTGAAGCTCACCTATCATCGGCTGCCCGGAATAATCATTCTTAGCCTCCTGCCACTGCTATTCCTCGGTCTCACTCATGAATACGCGGCCATGCAGTCCAAGACACAGATCGCTCAGTGGCTTGAGCAACCGGCGTTGATGCTCGACACCTCGGTTCTGCTCACCGTCGACGTGGCGTTTCAGATCGCCTTCTGCATCCTCATGGGGAAAAAGGTCAGCGGCACCATCACCCCTCGCGCCTCGCGCCTCCTTGCCATCACTCTCTGGTTTCCCGGCTTGTTGATCTTCCCGGTGCTCTTCTCCATGTTGGTCGAGGCCGTCTTTGCCCTCCCCGGCACCGACTTCACCACGATTGGCTGGGGATGTGGCATCGCAGTCTTTATCCTCATTCCACCCCTTGTCTTCGGTCTCCGCTACCTTTTACCTGAAACCGATCTCAGGCTTGAGCTGATGTTTCTCGTCAACCTCATCACTGCCGCGCTTGGAATAGTGGCGACCGTCAACGGCCGCACAGCCGCCGTAGGCACCGATTCTGTCGAGTGGCACGCATTGGCGGCCATACTCGGCCTGCTCATCATCGGCACCATTGCCGGGCTCTGCCTCAACAAAACACTTACCGCACGAAAAATCAAAAAAACACTTCAATGAATACCATCTCTAATATCCTCTACTGGATCTCGACCGGACTTCTCGTGCCGGTGATTGTTCTACTGATATTCTTCTTTGTCAGAGCCGTCATCCTCATCGGCGTGTTCTTCGGCCAGTATCTCCAGAACAAAAAGACCACCGCTGAGCTCTACCCCCGCATCACAAAGCTCACTCCCGCTGGTCTGGCCGACTTCACGGCCACGCTCCCCGCCAAGCCCGGATCCGTCGTGACAGCCTATGCCCGTCAGATCATCGACAACCAAGACAATCAGGCAAAAATCGACCTGCTCCTCTCCGAATATGAAATCGAGGCCGATAAAGAAGTGGCTACCTCAAAAGTGCTTACAAAGATGGGACCCATTCTCGGTCTGATGGGAACACTCATTCCCATGGGGCCCGCGCTTGTCGGACTCGCCTCAGGCGACATAGCTTCCATGGCCTACAACATGCAGGTAGCGTTTGCCACCACCGTCGTCGGTCTTGTGGTGAGTGCGATCGGATTTATCACGCAGCAGCTGAAAGAGCGGTGGGCAGTGAAAAACATCACCATGCTCGAGTATCTTGCCGAAGTCGTTAAACTGTCAGAAGCCAAAGCCGCATGAGACGCCGCCGTTCACTGCTTCGCCGGAGCGAAGATTCCGACCCCATGAGCGTTGTCAGCAACCTCTTCGACGTCGCAATGGTGTTTGCCGTGGCGCTCATGGTTGCCCTTGTGAGCCGCTACAACATGACCGAGATGTTTTCTCAGGAAGACTTCACCATGGTCAAGAATCCCGGCAAAGAAAACATGGAAATCATCACCAAAGAGGGAGAGAAGATCAACCGCTACACCCCGTCCGACGACACTGACCCATCATCCAACAAAGGCAAGCGCGTCGGCATCGCCTACGAGCTCGAAAACGGCGACATCATCTACGTCCCCGAATAACCTCCCCCCCTAAACACCTCCTCTCCGAGTCCTCCTCCCCCCTGCTGCCGGAGGGCAGCATTTGTGGTAAGCCTCACGCTCGCGGCGAAGCCGCAGCGTGGGGTAAACACGGTCCCTCCCACCTGGCGGTGTGTAAAAATACGACATACCGCCATTTTGTATTTTCACGCATGAGGGTGCTGTCAGAATGGCTTAGATGGTAGGAGCTGAGACTGA
>CAYSKE010000073.1:0-9397 GCA_964431465.1 uncultured Muribaculaceae bacterium
CTCACTACATCCTCACCACCACCGCTTTGCCGGTGCCTGCCACGACATACACCCCTCGCGGCACGCTCCGCTCACCCATCGGGGCTATTTCGCATTTCAGTCGCCCGTCGGTCGTGTAGACGCGCAACCGCTCGTTGCATTGCGATATGATCCTCCCCTCTGTCACGCGGCAGAACTCCCTGACGGTCTCCGCGATCACGCTCTCCAGTGCATCCACAACCGGAAACGAAACATCCGACGTCTCCCACACCAGCCCGTCATATTTTGTGGAACGCACCTCACCACGCACGTTTCCAACATCTTCCGAGAACGTGAACAATCCCTTTGGGCGTTCCTTGATATAGGTTCCATCTATCGGCTCTCCCGTCAGACCATCAAGCCACTTCACCTCCACATCCTTCAGCTCCGATAGGTCGATCCACCGCTCCTGCCGGTTGCTCAGGCGTGATATGTCAATCCGCGCCTGACTCCCCCAATCCACCTCGCATCCCTCCGGAAGCCACCTCGGCAGTTTCCCCGGTGTCAGCGCGTTACCTCCCACGGCAAGAGCTGTCAATCCCGTAGCCGTTTCCTGCACTTCCAGCTCATACAGCCCTATCTCCCGCAGATCTATCCCGCTCACAGCCCCCGGCGATGAAACATTGACGGTCATCGTCCCCGACCCTCCCGGAATCCTGAACCACGTCTCCTCACCGGCTGCCACACGCACAGCCTCCCCGTCGTCGATCATCACGCTCCCCCTCTCGGCCATCGTGATCGAGAAAGCCGCATTCCCGGCTGCCCCGGCCCACGAAGCAAACAACACCGGCCGGAAATCCACACTGACATTCACCATATTGCTCCGTAAGCTCAACCCCTTGGATTCCGATGTCATCCGGCACCACGCTTTCCCCGTATAGTTCACAAAACTATACACCAGCCCCTCCTTCTCATAGCAATCCTCCCCGATAGGCTCATCATTCTCATCAAACCACTCCACAGCGAGATCCTCCACCTCCTGCCCCGACAAATCCACCGTAATCCCATCGGCAAGCGTCGATATATGCACCGGCAACTGCTCGCCGTAGCTTACCACGCATCTTTCAGGCAACTTTTCAGGCAGCCCTGCGAAAGTCAGAGCGTTTCCGTCAAGCGACAGTTCGAGCAGATTCCGGCACGCCCCATCAATTTCAATCGCCGTTATTCCCATGTTGTCGAGCAGCATCGCCCCAACTCGCTCCGGGAAATTCACATTTATGTCATATTCCCCTACAAGCCCAGACAGCGGCGGAAGCACCACCACCGCCTTACCCGCAGGAGCATCCGCCACGATCCCCGCTATTTCCACCGAGAAATCGGGCAACCCCGTCACTCCGTTGTTTATAAAGCTTATCGAAGTCGCGTGTCCCGTGCCGTCGAGCTTCACCGTAGCCGCCCGCACCCGCAGTCGGTCGGCATTCACCCCGCTCGTGCGCGTTGTTTTCCCCGTCTCGGCCTCTTTCAACACTGCGAAAACATATCCTACGTTCGACAATATTGTCACCGACGTCGGCCCGTTCACTCGCAGCAACGCTGCCGGAATCTCCGTCCCGTCCTCCAGATACCATGTTGCCGTCCACTCAGGCGCCGCATACTCATCCGGCAGCTTTATCTCATTACCCTCACCAATGGTGATATTCACCGCTCCGTAAGCCGCCACCCGACACAGCAACAGCACAAAGAGCGTTACGACACGAAAAAACATTTATACCTTACAACTCTGATTTACACCCTCATCTATGATGCCTGACGCACCCTTATGCGCCCGGCAACACAACTATTTTCTCAGCAACCGACCGGTCAGAATCCTCCCGTCCGAAGTCTTTGTTTCCACGATATAGACTCCCGGCGCAAGCCCCGACACATCCACAGTCAGCTCATTTCCATCTCCCTCCTGCTGCTTCACAATCGCGCCGCTCATGCTGTAGACCGCCACCCCGGCGATAGATCTCTCTGCCGTCAAGGTCACATAGCTCTCCGCCGGGTTCGGATATATCTTCAAGTCACCGCTGTTCCCCGATGCCATCACTTCCTCGAGAGCCGAGTTAGTCGACACCGTAAACACCACCGGGTTAGTTATCTGTCGCCCGTTATAAAACATTGCTGCCGCATATTTTTCCCCCGACGTAGCCTGCGAGAAATCAATCTCTACCGTAAATTTCACCGATTCTCCCCCTTTCAGGAATATCACATCGGTCGCCGTCGACGCTATTGAGTAGCTCGACTGCGTTCCGAACAGAGCAAGGTTCAACTGATCGGCAAAGTACCCCGACGCGCAGCTGAGCGTTCCGCTGAACGTTATTGATTTCGGGTCAGTCACCGTTGTGCTCCCCACGATTGCAAAGCCGCTCACCGACACCGAAGCGCTTGGCTTAGCCCTGAACGTCACATTGGCGAGCGAAGCCACAACATCTCCGGTAGTGCCATCCACAAGTTTCATCGTGTAAATCGGCCCCACTTTCACCCCCGATGTCGACGGGAACGACCCCACATACTCCAGCGTCCCCTTTTCGCCCGGTTTTAGATCAACCGTGACATTATCCGTCGCTTTCGCCACTTCGGTCTCTCCGTCATAGAGAGCCGCCGTCAGCGCGCCGTAGTAATCCTTATCACCGCTGTTGGTAGCGGCAAACGACAGTTTGAACTTTGTGTCGACATATAGCGGTGTTTCAAACTTCACATCACTCACCGTCAGGTTGGGAGCTACAGCCGCAAAAGTTGTGTTATTGCCGCTAACGGTCATCCGCAGCGTCGATACACCCGACAGCAGCCCCCTCATCTCGCTCCACACACCCGAGCCCGTCATCTGGAATGTAGGAGTCACATAGTAAGTTCCCGCCGCAAGCGACTGAGGCAACACTACCGTGAAAGCAGTAAAGCCTGCGCCGGGAGCTACCTTGTCAGCTTTCGGGCCGCTCACATGTATCGTCCTCCCACCGTTCGCCGCCACGATTTTCACCCCTAAAGTACCGCTGATTTCCGTTGCTCCGAAATTAAAGAATCCCGCACCTCCGCTCTTGTCGCTCACATTAAACTTGGCCATTGAGCCCAACGAATATGCCGAAGCCTCTGTGCCGAAATTTCCGTAGCAGCACATCATAGGCGTGATCTTGTCAGTTGATTTTGCCGGACTGACATTCAACGCTATACCCTGATAAAAATTGAACCCCGACGTGCTTCCGCCCGCGCCCTGCGACTCAGGGTCGAGTGCCGACAGCAGAAAATAGCCGTCGCTCATCCCCGACCATCCCCAGTTGATATGGAAATAACCGTCGCCGTTGTAGCCGTCACACACAAACTGGTGGCCACCCGTGCCGCTCTCGCCGTCATACAGCACCGGCCCCGACGTCGAAAGCTGGTCATACACAAGCTCCTCCCATTCGTCGGTCGTGTAGAAGCATCGCTGAGCCCAGCCTCCACCTTTTGAATATCCGAAATTACTTACTAAAGCCGTGATCATGTCCAGCGACGATGCGCTGCTTTCTGCCGTTCCATAATCCATGCTGACGGCATATCCGCACGCTTTCATCAGCGTAGCCACAGCATTCTTCTGCGTTTCAGTCACCGATGCGCCCGAATAATCGGCCGCCATGCTGTTCCAGTCAAAAGTCACAGCCGAGAAATCCATGCTGAGCGTTTCGCCGTTCCATGTGTAGGAATTTGAGCCCGTGCCACTCGCCGGCCATTTGTGATAATTCATCACCTGAGCCATAGCCGTAGCCACACATCCCGTATAGGTGCGCACGCCGTTCTCCATCGGGCACAGATTATTGTAAGGCGGTGTCTGATCCCATTTTGTCGTGAGTTTAGGCGCAATCTCAGCCCATGCGCCACGGCTCACCACTTCTCTGTATTTCAACCCCTGCTGTGCGCCATGATAAATCTGCTCCGCATATCCCCTCAGCCACGCTTCAAGCGCGCGGGGCATCGAGTCCGGGTCAAATTTCCCGCTGTCAGCATACCCCAGCAGCGGTGCCCCGCTGTCGTCGGCCGACACCACAAGAAACCCGGTCTCCCCACCAAACACATAAACCCCCTTGAAGCCATCTTCACCCGCGGGTGCCACGGTCAGGATTGGCGTCGCATCCACGCCGGCTCCCCCGCGCGATTCTTTTATCACTCCGGCGCGCTTCAGCGCTTCCTGAGGGGTCAGTTGGTCAGCGTGAGCCCGCTCAGCCGCGCCGGTGAGCAGCATGAAAAAAAGTGCGAGCGATTTTATGAGGAATTTGTCAGCCGTATTCACTTGTCAGTATTTTTTCCAAATATAAGAATTCCATGCAAATCTGCGAAAGCATGGACCAATGAATTATCTACGTACAACTGCGGTGCGGCGATACAATCGATAACAATAGTATCGCCACACCGTAGCCCGTTGATATTTTTCTTCCGATATCAGAACGAATATTTCACCATAGCCATTATCCTGTTGGCCGATCCGTGGCTATGATCCTGATTCACCCTCTGGCCGTGCAGATACTCGATGCCGAGTTGCAGATCCGTTATCGGCATATAGAAAGCATTTACCACTCCATAGCCTGCGCGACGGTAGCCGTCACCTCCTAAGGTTTCTGCATCATACAGGCGGCAGTAGCCGTAAGAGCCCGATATCAGCAGTCGCTTGCTCGGTTTGAAGCGAACGCCCGTCGTGAAGCTGAATGATCCCGGAGCTTCCATTCCGCCGTCGGTCGAGGGGATAAGATCAAAACCGTTATTCTCAAGATCATGCACATAGCGTCCGATTCCGCGTCCGTAGCCGGCCTGATAGAGAAGATCCACCGTGTCGTATGCCGAAGCCACGCCGCCGAGCATCACGCCCCAGCCGGTCACACTCTTGTTCTTGCCGATAGCCGTATTGCGGTACGAGAGGTTTCTCAATATGGCTGCCGCCCTGATGTGGCTGCCGCTGAACCATGTGTACTGTATATTCACCGGGATGTCGGGGAAGCGCTGCTTTATCGACTCGGTGGTAGGCGAATATGTCATTGTTTCCTGAGGCATTTCCAGCGACAGTGTGCCCGACACATTGTGGTTGAACTGATGGTGATAACCCAGCTGGATGTTCTTGCCTGAGATTGATCCCGGAGGGCCCGAGGGATCTACAGTCGGTACGCCGGCAGCAGGATCCGAGAAGGTCGTGTTGGCAAGACCGGCGGTGAAACCGGCAAGCGAAACGTAGGCCTGTTTCAGGTTGAAATCATGCCCCGACACACCACCGGAAAATTCTGCCTGCAAATACACCGAGAGAACTCCCACCTTTGTGGCGCGGGCGAGTTTCATGAATATGCTTGACTGGCTCACGCCCGCTCCGAGCTGCGACACTTGAGCCGGATTTCTCGGCACAGGTATATTGTAAGTCATGAATCCCGAACCGTTTATTGCACCGTCGAAATCATAATAGACGAGTCCTTCTGCAACACCGCCCACACCGAAAATCGTGTTTCCCTCTCGGTCTACAAGTTGGAAACGTGGCACCGACGGGTCATTGAACATAAGGTTTTCAGTGTTGTAGAACACAGCATACACCTTGTCGTTGAGGCGCGCCGTGTCGCCTGTCAGTATCAAAGCGCGTTCCGGCACATGAAACGGGTGTACCGTCGGCTTCGCGTGCTCAGTCTGAGCCGAGGCCGTCCCTAAGCATCCGATGGCAACCGCTGCGGCGCCTAAAGACTTTATAAAGGTTGATGTTTTCATATCTGTATCGGGATCAGAGGATAAATAAATAGTTTCGTTTGCAAATTTAAGGCCGCCGCAGATGCGTGGATGTGTTAATTGACCACTCACCCATCTCAGGGGGTTGCCCCCCTGCCGGCGTGCCGACCGTGGTGTTTTAATCTTTTAACATTCCTTTATGCCACTCGGTTCAGCATTCATTAAAAAATTTCTGAAGCCCAAACTATTCACCATCCGGCGTGTTCTACTCCTATATACACTTAGCCACGGAGCCGTTGCGCTCCTCGTTTCAAACCTCAGTCTTTATTAAAACACACACGATTATGGGAGAATGGTTACTGCACACCTTCAGGGAATATCCATCGATAGCGATATTTCTCACCATCGGCGTCGGATTCTGGATCGGACAGCTGAAATACAAGACATTTTCTCTCGGCACAGTCACCTCAGTGCTGTTGGTGGGAGTACTCGTCGGACAGATGGACATACCCATCCCCGGCCCGATTAAATCAGTTTTCTTCCTACTATTCCTCTTTGCCATCGGATTCAGCGTTGGCCCGCAGTTCTTTCAGGCACTTCGCGGTAGTGGCATCAAGCAGGTGATATTCGCGGTCGTGCTTTGTATCGTGGCTCTGCTCGTCACGGTCGTTACCGCAAAGATCATGGGCTACAACGTCGGTGAGGCTGCCGGACTATTTGCCGGAGCGCAGACGATATCCGCCGTCATCGGAGTGGCGGGCGACATGATCCCAACGCTCGGCGCATCGGCTTCCGACACCAAGGCATGGGTAAGCATCATCCCCGTTTGCTACGCTGTCACCTACATCTTCGGCACGATCGGCTCAGCCTACATCCTCGGCAACCTCGGACCGGCGCTCCTCGGTGGACTCAAGAAAGTCAAGGAGCAGACCGCGCAGCTTGCCGCGCAGATGAATCAGAGCGAGCTTTCAGAGGATCCGGCCTACATCGACGCCAATCGCCCCGTAGTGTTCCGCGCCTATCGCGTCGACGGCGACTTCTTTGCCGACGGGCCTAAGTCGGTGGCTGATATACAAGACTATATACTCAATAAACTTGGGCGCCGCATCTTCATCGAGCGCATCCGTCAGAAAGGTGTAATAATCGACGACCCTAAGGGCACCGAGATGATTTCCAAAGACGATGAGGTAGTGCTCAGCGGACGCCGCGCATTCGTCGTCATGGACGAGAGCTGGATTGGCACCGAGGTCAACGATCCGCAGCTCCTCTCGTTTGCCGTCGAGAACATCGACGTGGTGCTCACGCGCAAAGGAGCCGGACGCATGACCGTCGATCAGCTCCGCTCGCAGCCGTGGATGTATGGCATCGTCATTGCCCGCATCTCCCGTGCCGGAGTAGATCTCCCGGTACTTGCCAAGACTCAGCTTGACCCGGGCGACATCGTCTCAATCTCCGGTCTGTCGCGTGAGGTCAACGAGGCCGGTCCCAAGATGGGCTACGTCGACCGCCCCACCACATCCACATCGCTCACCCTTCTCGGCTTCGGCATCTTCATTGGTGCACTCATCGGAGCGATTACACTCACTGTTAAGCATGTGCCCCTTAGCCTCTCCACATCGGGCGGAGCACTTATTGCCGGACTTGTGTGCGGATGGCTACGTTCCCGTTACCCGGCCGTCGGCAACATCCCCAAGCAGTCTTTGTGGATTCTCAACAACCTCGGTCTTAACATGTTTATTGCCGTCATAGGCATCACGGCAGGCCCGACATTCATCTCCGGCATACAGCAGGTCGGCTGGATGCTCTTCGTTGCCGGTATCATAGCCACATCCCTCCCGTTGCTCATCGGCATCTGGATGGGAGCGAAGATCTTTAAATTCCATCCCGCCATTAACCTCGGATGCTGTGCAGGAAGCCGCACAACCACTGCAGCCCTCGGAGCTATTCAGGAATCACTCGGCTCCTCCATACCCGCCATGGGCTACACCGTCACCTACGCCATTGGCAACACGCTCCTCATCCTCTGGGGTGTCGTCATTGTCCTCCTCATGGCATGATAACCAGCTTATTATTAAAAAGAAAAACACACATAAAAAAGACTTGATCCCGTTATGGAAACAAAAAAGACAGTAGCGAGTGCTAAATTCGAGAAATCCTTGTCAGAACTTAGCCCCTTTGAGATCAAAGGCACACTCATCGACTTCGCACAAGCCGATGCACGCAAATCCACCCGCCAGTTCCTAAACGCCGGGCGAGGCAACCCCAACTGGATAGCTACGGCTCCCCGCGATGCCTTCTTCCTGCTCGGTCAGTTTGCCATGGATGAGGCGCGACGCATCTACAACGATACCACTGTCGGGCTGGCCGGACTCCCCGCCTCCGATGGCATTGCCGCACGCTTTGAAGCATTCCTCAGCACCAACAGCAACGCCCCCGGCGCATCACTCCTCCGCGATTCACTCGCCTATGAGAAAAAATACGATGGAGCCGACCCCGACGAGATCGTCCATGAGTGGGTCGAGGGCATCCTCGGCGACCAGTACCCGACCCCCGACCGTATTCTGAAATACACCCAGCTCGTCGTGCGCGACTATCTCGCGCAGGAGATGGGCGACTCACGCGACACCACCACCGTCTACGACCTCTTTGCCACCGAGGGAGGCACCGCAGGCATGTGCTACGCCTTCGACTCCCTGTCACGCAACAAGCTCCTCTCCAAAGGCGACAAGATCGCCCTTATGACGCCTATCTTCACCCCCTACATCGAGATTCCCGAGCTCGACCGTTTCTCATTTGATGTTGTGAATGTGTCGGCCAATAGCGTCGATGCAGGAGGATTCCATAAGTGGCAGTACCCCAAGGAGGAGATCGACAAACTTCGTGACCGCAGCGTCAAGCTCGTTTGTCTGGTCAACCCGAGCAACCCGCCAAGCTACGAGCTCTCCCCCGAGACAGTCGCCCAGCTAGTCGATGTCGTCAAAAACGACAATCCCGACCTGATGATTATCACCGACGACGTCTACGGTACCTTCATCGACGGCTTCCGCTCACTCATGTATGAGCTCCCCCGCAACACCATGTGTGTCTACTCCTTCTCAAAATATTTTGGAGCGACAGGATGGCGTCTGGCTGTCATAGCCGTCCGCCACGACGACAACATCTTCGACGAGCTTATTGCACGTCTGCCCGAGGAGGACAAGAAAGATCTCAGTCGCCGCTACGAGACACTCACGACCGAGCCCGACAAGATGAAATTCATCGACCGCATGGTTGCCGACAGCCGCATGGTCGCGCTCAACCACACCGCCGGGCTCTCCACACCCCAACAGATTCAGATGGAGCTATTTGCGCTCGCCTCGCTGCTTGATACTGAGAAGGCCTACAAGAAGCGCATGATCGGGATTATCCATCAGCGTCTCGCAGCCCTCTGGCAGACAACCGGATTTACACTTGAGCCCGATCCTCTGCGCGCAGGCTACTATTCGCAGATCGACATTATGGTGTGGGCTAAGAAAATCTACGGCGACGACTTTGCCAAGTGGCTCTCCGACAATTATCAGCCACTCGATTTCGTCATACGTCTCGCCAAAGAGACTGCGGTGGTTCTCCTCAACGGCGACGGTTTCGACGGCCCCCTCTGGAGCGTCAGGGCATCGTTGGCCAACCTCGACACCGATGCCTACCTCAAGATAGGCAAAGCCATTCGTGACATTCTCGACCAGTACCACGC
>CAYSKE010000074.1:0-4279 GCA_964431465.1 uncultured Muribaculaceae bacterium
GACGGCAATTAATATCAAGCCCCACATCGAGCCGCGTTGCGGCGACGGTGTGGGGAGGAAATAGCGAATAAAATCCGCGGCACTTATAGGGCGGGGATTATGCGGGGAAGGTGTCGAAGGCGTAAAGGATCGTCGAGAGGTAGCGCTCGCCGGTGTCGGGGAGGATGGCCACGATGGTCTTGCCGGCGTTCTGCGGGTCACGCGCGAGCTCGAGGGCTGCATGGAAAGCCGCGCCCGACGAGATGCCGCACAGCACACCTTCGGCCGACGCGAGCATGCGCGAGGCTGCCACAGCCTCCTTGTCGCCCACAGTCACAACGCGGTCGATCACCTCGGCATTGTAGTTGCCGGGGATAAAGCCTGCGCCTATTCCCTGAATCTTGTGGGCTCCCGACGGCTTCCCGGAAAGTACTGCCGAGGTCTCGGGCTCGACAGCCACTGCCACAACCGATGGATTCTGCTCTTTGAGGTATTTTGCCGTGCCGCTGATGGTGCCGCCGGTGCCTACGCCACCCACGACGAAATCGACCGTCCCATCGGTGTCGCGCCAGATCTCGGGGCCGGTGGTGCGATAGTGGGCGCGCGGGTTGGCGGGGTTTTCAAACTGCTGCAGGATCACCGCTCCCGGCGTGGCGTCGCGCAGCTCCTCGGCGCGACGTATGGCACCTTTCATACCCTCGCTGCCGGGGGTGAGTTCGAGCTGTGCGCCGAGAGCCTTGAGCAGATTGCGACGCTCGACGCTCATGGTGTCGGGCATCGTCAGGATGAGGCGGTAGCCCTTGACCGATGCCACCCATGCCAGTCCGATACCGGTGTTGCCCGAAGTGGGCTCGATGATGGTCGCGCCCGGGGTGAGCACGCCTGTAGCCTCGGCATCCTCGATCATAGCCAGAGCCACGCGATCTTTCACGCTGCTGCCGGGGTTGAAACTCTCGAGTTTCACGAGCATGCGCGCTTCGAGAGCTTCACCTTTTTCGATATTCGACACTTCGAGAAGCGGGGTGTTGCCGATCAGTTCGGGCAGACTTTTTGCAATTTTCATAATCAGTTTTGTTGTAGATTACCTGTAGGCGGACGCGCATAGTGGTGCGTCCGCGTTTATAAATAAGTAGTTGAACTCGTTGTTATATTCCGGCACCGTCGGTAAACGTCTCGCTGCGAATCTGCCCCTGCAGTATGCGCGAGTGAGGTGCCACGCTGTGGGTCACCCACACGTTGCCGCCGATGATCGTGTCGTGGCCGATGGTGATGCGCCCGAGCACCGACGCGTTGGAGTAGATCGTCACATTGTCCTCGATGATCGGGTGACGCGGCACGTTGACCGGATGACCGTTGCTGTCGAGCGAGAAATTCTTTGCGCCGAGCGTCACGCCCTGATATATCGCCACATGGCACCCGATCACACACGTCTCGCCTATCACCACGCCCGTGCCGTGGTCGATGCTGAAATACTCGCCGATAGTGGCGCCGGGATGGATGTCGATACCTGTCTCGGAGTGGGCTATCTCGGTGATGATGCGCGGCAGCAGCGGCACGCCGAGCGTGGTGAGCAGGTGGGCGAACCGGTAGTGGATCATCGCCTTGATCGAGGGGTAGCAGAAGATCACCTCTGCCTCATTCTCTACGGCGGGGTCGTTGTTGAATATCGCCCGCACATCGGTGTAGAGTTTGCGCTTCAGCTCAGGCAGTTCGGCGATGGTTTTCGCCGCCTTATCGCAAGCCAGCTTCTCGGTCGCGGCCTCGTCGGCGTCGGCAGGGGCGTTGAAGTGCAGACTGGCTGCAATCTGCTTGTGGAGCAGCGTGAAGAGCTTGTCGACCCCCACGCCTATGTGGTAGTGGCGCATCGTGCCCCCCGAGCGGAGGTTATAGAAAAATTCAGGGAACAGCAGTTGCTTGAGAGTGAGGATAATTTCATTGACCGCGATCACCGAGGGGAGCCGGCGCCCCTGCTCGGCATAGAGCGGCTTCTCGGCCTCGGTTACCTCCGAGAGCCTCAACACCGTGTGCGACAGCGTGTTGGTTATATCCGATGAAGTAGTTGGCATAATTGATGTAACTGTGATGAATATGTAAGCTCCGACCGATGCACCACAGCAACGGCGCAACGGATCATATCATTAGAATGATTTTAATAAAAGAAAAGTTCTAAGGGGAAGCCGGCTTCTTATCAACAACGGCCGGGAAAGTTCAGCGCAAAACGTCCATCATCTGTTTTGCACCGTAAACAGATGAGCTCAACAACATCGGCACATTCGGCCGGAATAATATAGCTCGCGAAAAATCATACCGCAAAATTACCCTTTGTTTTTAATTCTGCAATATTATCCCCACATTTTTTTTCATTATTTTTGCGCCGACCCCACATCCACCCCTATGCGAGTCACGTTTCTCACACCGCCGTCGTTTTTCCACCGTCAGCCCGCCGAACGCTCGGCAGGATGCACGCGAGTGGTCGTGCCGGTGCCTAACATCTATTTCCTGACGCTGGCCGCCGCAGTGCGCCGCGACACCGGCGCGTGCGTGACGTGGCTTGATTTCACCCACGGGAGCAACCCCGTGACACGCTTCGGGCGTTTCGCCGGCGATCCCGACTGCGACATTATCATCATCTGGGGCGTCAACCTCTCGCTTGACGACGACCGCCGCGCTCTCGCCGACATCCGCGCCCATCACCCGCAGCTGCCGGTCATCTTCGCCGGACCGGGACCGACCTACGCTCCGCAGAACTACATCACCGACCCGCACACATTTGTCCTGCGCGGCGAGCCCGAAATCACCGCCTGCGAGCTCATCGAGGCTATCGCCACGGCGTCGGCTGTGCAACACATCAGAGGGCTCTCGTGGCTCGCTCCTGACCGCAATATCCGCCATAACCCGCCGCGCCCGGTCAACGACGACCTCGACGCACTCCCTTTCCCGGCTCGTGACCTTATCGCTGACCGCGTTTTCCATAACCCCAAGCTGAAAACCGGCCCCTACACCACAGCCTTCACCTCACGCAACTGCCCTTATCATTGCATCTTCTGTGTGCCCTCCTCCCTGTCGTTCGCGCGTGAGATCGAGCACCGACGCACCCACGATGGCCGCAAGCCGCCGGTGCGCCGCCGCTCCATCCCCTCCATCGACGCTGAAATGACGCTCATCGCCTCGCAAGGCTATCGCGCCGTGGGCTTCATGGACGACAACTTCATCTGCGACGAGAAGCGCACCGAGGCGATATGCCGCATCATGCGCCGCCACGGCCTGCAGTGGGGCTGTCAGGCGCGCGCCGACGCCATCACCCCCTCCATCGCCGCAATGCTCGCCCGCGGCGGTTGCCGCTACGTCGATCTCGGCGTAGAGTCGTTCGACGACCGCATCCTTGACTATATCCGCAAAGGCGAAACCGCCGCCGACATCCGCCGCGCTGTCCATCTGCTTGCCGACGCCGGCGTGTCGGTGAAACTCAACGTCCTCATAGGCAGTTCGCCGCTCGAGACCCCCCGCACCGTCGCCCACACCCTGCGCGAAGTGCGCCGCCTACCGGTCGATCAGGTCATGATCAATATCGTGTCACCCTTTCCCGGCACCGAGTTTCACCGGCTCTGCGTCGAAAACGGTTGGCTCGAGGGGGGGCACTACGTCCCCACCGACGTTCAGCGCAATTCCATCCTCCGGCTTCCCCAACTCTCGCCGCGGCAGATGGAGCGCCTCCTCTTCCGCCACAATATGCGCTTCTTCCTCTCCCCCCGCTTCATCCTCAGGCACATCGGCCGCTTCCGCTCCCCCGCCGAATTTGCCGCCGCGCTGAAATCGCTGAAACTAAAACTTTTCGGGTAATGCGCGTCTCGGTCATCATACTCACCTGCAACCGGCGGCAACTCACGCTCGAGTGCCTTGCCTCGCTTGGCACGCTCCCCGCCGATGTTGAGATTATCCTTGTCGACAACGGTTCGACCGACTCCACCGTCAGCGACGTCAGCCGCCTTTACCCACACGTCAGGATTGTTGCTTTGGAAAAGAACACCGGCGTGGCGCGCGGACGCAATGCCGGCATCCGTCAGGCTCGTGGACGCTACATCATGCTACTCGACAACGACACCCTCCCCACCGCTCAGGCCGTCATGTCGCTCGCCGCTTATCTCGACGCCCACCCCACATGCGCTCTCGTTGCACCTCGCCTTGTCGATGCCGCCGGACTCATACAACGCTCTTTCCGCCCCTTTCCCGGCATAACTGAAAAAATCGGCAGTCTGCTCCACCTCACCTCCGACATTGTTCCGCCACACAAAATCCCGGC
>CAYSKE010000074.1:4379-9379 GCA_964431465.1 uncultured Muribaculaceae bacterium
GGGCTCATGATGTTGAACACACAAAACGGCAGATATGACAGCGTCGCCACTCCAAGCACCGTCGACTGAGTCAGGCCGCATGAGTTCCACGGTATCAGCACCGACGTTACCGATGTCGAGTCCTCCACCGTCCGGCTCAGCACCTTCGGCTCCATGCTCTTCCGACCGTAAAGATCTGAATAGACATTGGCGTTCAGTATTATCGACAGGTATTGGTCCGAAGTGGCGCAGTTAAGGAAAATCCCCGTACCGACAGTGGCCGAAACGATCCCGCGGCGCGAGTGCAGATGCTTCAGGAATGTGCCTGTGATTGCCAAAATCATCCCCGAGCCAAGCATGACGCCGCCGAAAAACATCCCCGACAGCACCAGCAGGATGGTTGGCATCATCCCCTTTACGCCGCCGGTCGATGTCAGGTTCTCCAGTATCTCATCATCCACGCCAGCCGACGACCCAACGCAGAGAGCCTTCAGCACCTCAGGCACCTGACCGAACGTGCCCCCTTGAAACACAAACACCCCCACGCATCCTGCAAGCGTCGAGAGCACCAGAGTGGTGCGGGTCGAGATCTTGAAAGCGAGAAGCGCCAGCGTGAGCAGCGGAATCACGAGCGTCCATGCGCTTATGTTGTAGATGCTTTCCAGGCCGCTTATAAGCGACTGGGCGTTCTCCTCGGCAGCCGCGGGAGTGGCAAACAAGCCCACTGCGGCAAACACTGCAAGCGCGATGCCGAGTGCCGGCAGCGACGTGCGCATCATGTTGCGTATGTGGCCGAAAAGATCCACTCCGCAGGTCGATGCGGCCAGCACCGTGGTGTCGCTCAGCGGCGACACCTTGTCGCCGAAATAAGCCCCCGAGATAATCGCTCCGGCAATCAGAGGCGGGTAATATCCCATGGCATCGCCGATACCGATGAAAGCTAAGCCGATAGTGGCGATCGTCGTCCATGAGCTCCCCGACAGCACCGACACGCATGCACACACCACACACGCCACAAACGGGAAGATGCTCGGTTTGATCAGCTCGAGACCATACACGATAAGCGTAGGCACCACGCCGCTCGCCATCCACGACACCGACACCGTGCCGATGAGCGCGAGGATAGGCACAGCCGGGAGTATCTGGCTCGAGCAAAGTTTGAGACCACGACGGTATTCCACACCGGGGCGGCGGTAAAAAAGAAGCGACACGCCGAGAGCCACAGCAGCGCATATCAGCAGCACAGTCCAGCTCCAGTCCTGCACATAATCCGTTCCGCCCGCATTCACGAGCAGACCGATAAGCATGAATAATACCACAAAAGGTATGAGGGCGACCTTCAGTCCCGGCGTCCGCTGTCTATCGTTACTTTCCAAATTTCTATATTATTGATTGGTTCCGATTATCATCGTCAGGCAGCTGCAGGCCTGATCTTCATTATTTACTGCTGCAAAGTTAATGCTATATATCCACACCCCCATGTGTTAAATGTCAAATAAATTCAAAACTTATTTAACGCTACTTTTTCATGACAAAATGTCAAATATTCCAAAAACGCATCACCGCTACGTTAAATAATGTTAAATATTTCATATTTATCTACCGCCGCATTCCACCTTTAACTGCTTTTCCAGCGGAAAAAACTATATTTGCACTGAGCAATCAGGAGGAGGCCACGGCTTCCTCCATTTTATTATAGAAAATGATAGACAAATCGCATATTACATCAGTCGTAGAGAAAGCTATCGAAGGCACCGACATGTATCTCGTCGATATCACCGTCCAGCCTTCCAACCGCATCGTGGTTGAGCTCGACTCCCCCGACGGCATGGATGTTGAGTCTTGCGCCAAGGTCAGCCGCGCCATCGAGAGTTCCCTCGACCGCGACAAAGAGGACTTCGAGCTTGAAGTAGGCTCTGCCGGGCTCACATCACCCTTCAAGGTGCGCCAGCAATACCTCAAGAATATCGGCAACGAGATCGAGGTGCTCACCACCGACGGCCGCAAGCTGCGCGGAACCCTCTCGGCTGTCAACGCCGATGACTACGTTATCGAGATTCCTGTCAAGGAGAAAGCGCCCGGCGCCAAGCGCCCCGTTCTGGTCATGAAACCCGAGACCATCCCATTCTCCATGACCAAGACCGCGCGCTACGTCATCGACTTCAAATAAACATAATCAAGCAATTACAACTTCACCAATCGACACTATACCACGACGATGGCAAAAAAAATAGACGCCACCCCCAACATGGTGGAAAGCTTCGCTGAGTTCAAGGAGCTGAAAAATATCGACAAGACAACAATGATAAGCGTGCTCGAGGAGTCATTCCGCAACGTGCTCGCTAAGATGTTTGGCACCGATGAGAATCTCGACGTCATCATGAACCCCGACAAAGGCGACGTGCAGATCTTCCAGAACCTCGAGGTTGTGCCCGACGGTGAGGTCTCCAACCCAAATCTTCAGATCGGAATAACCGAAGCGAGAGCCGACAACGATCCCGAGGTAGAGATCGGCGAGGAGCACACAAAGGAAATCATCTTCGCCGACTTCGGCCGACGCGCCATCCTAAATCTGCGCCAGACACTCCAGTCCAAGATTCTCGACCTTCAGAAAGAAGCCGTCTACGAGAAATTCAAGGAGCTCGAGGGCGAGCTTGTCACCGGCGAGGTTTATCAGACATGGTCACGCGAGACTCTCCTTCTCGATGCCGAGAAAAACGAGCTCCTGCTCCCCAAGAGCGAGTCGATTCCACGCGACTTCTTCCGCAAGGGCGAGACCGTGAGAGCCGTCGTTGCCAATGTCGACAACAAAAACAACAACCCCAAGATCACCGTCAGCCGCACCAACGAGAACTTCCTTCGCCGTCTCTTCGAGATCGAGGTGCCCGAGATTCAGGACGGACTCATCAGCATCCGCGCAGTGGCGCGCATCCCCGGCGAGCGAGCCAAAATCGCCGTCGAGAGCTACGATGACCGCATTGACCCCGTTGGAGCATGCGTCGGCGTGAAAGGCTCGCGCATCCACGGCATCGTCCGCGAGCTCCGCAACGAAAACATCGACGTCATTACATACACCGCCAACCCCTCGCTCTTCATCCAGCGTGCACTGAGTCCCGCCAAGATTTCATCAATCCGCATCGACGAGGAAAACAAGAAAGCCGAGGTGTTCCTCCGCCCCGAGGAAGTGTCGCTCGCTATCGGTAAAGGCGGCTCCAATATCAAGCTCGCCACACAGCTCACCGGCTACGAAATCGACGTCTACCGCGATGCCGAGGAGGAAGTCACCGAGGAGGATATCTACATCGACGAGTTCAACGACGAGATCGAGAGCTGGATCATCGACTCGCTCAAGCAGATCGGACTCACCACAGCCAAAGCCGTCCTCAAGACACCCCGTGAGGTGCTCATCGATCAGGCCGACCTCGAGGAAGAAGATGTCGATCACGTTCTTGAGGTGTTCAAGGCCGAGTTTGAGGACTGATTACCGCTCCCGCATCCTTTTAGATTAGACATTTGCGATTTAGAGATATAACAGAGAAATAAACACCCTCCTCCCTGCATGGCGAGAATAAAGATAAGCAAAGTAGCAAAAGACCTCAACGTTTCAGTTGCCACCGTCGTTGAGGCACTTCGTAAGAAGAATATCACAGTCCCCGACGACAACCCCAATTTCCGTCTGGAGGAGGCTGAGGCCGACATTCTGTACCGTCAGTTCAAGGTCGACAAAGACCAGAAGAACAAATCCGAGCAATTCTCAACACAGCGTCAGAAAGAGCGCAAGGCCGAGCACAACGCTGCTGGGCAGCAGCAGGCAGCCCCCGCGGCTCCGGCAAAACCCGAAGCACCCGAGGTCACCACTGTGAAGCGCCCCGTGTTCGTCGGCAAGATCGACCTCAAGACTGGCAAACCCATCGAGGAGCCTAAGCCCGAGGCGCCCAAACCCGCTGCTGCCGCACCCGCTCCGGCTCCCAAGCCTGAGCCTAAGCCGCAGCCTGCACCCGAGGTTAAAGTGCAGCCCGCTCCCGCTCCTAAGCCCGAGCCCAAGCAGGAACCCAAACCTGAGCCTAAGCCCGTGCAGCAGGCTCCGGCCCCCAAGCCGCAGCCCAAACCCGAGCCTAAGCAGGAGCGCCCCGCATCCAAGCCCCAGCCCAAACAGGGGGGCAAGCCCGCTCCGGCTCCCAAGTCCGAGCCCGCAAAGGCTGAGGCACCAAAGCCCTCCAAGCCTGAGATATTCACGCTCGGCGAGCCGCAGGAAGCCCCTGTGAAACTCAACGTCATCGGCAAGATCGACCTTTCGGCCATCAACCAATCCACACGCCCCAAGAAGAAGACCAAAGAAGAGCGTCGCCGCGAGGCACGCGCTCAGCACAGTGGCGACAACGGTCAGCAGGGCGGCGGTCAGAACGGCGATCGCAAGAAGCGTCGCCGCATCGACGGTAAGCAGAAAGTCGACATCGAGAAGACCGTTCAGCAGCAGCGTGGCGGCGGTGGAGGAAATGGCGGTGGAGGCAACCACAACCGCCCCTCCGGACAGCAGAATCAGGGCGGACAGCAGCAGGGACAAGGCGGCGGAAAAGGACGCGCCAAGGACGGCGCACGCAACCGCGGCAACCGCAACAACGCTCCGCAGCACGCCGCTGTCAACGAGGAGGATGTGCAGAAGCAGGTACGCGAGACACTCGCACGCCTCACTGCCAAAGACAAAGGCCAGAAGAAAGCCACAAAGTGGCGTAAGGAAAAACGCGAGGCATTCGCCAACCGCGAGCGCGAGGCTGCCGAGCAGGAAGCAGCACAGAGCCGCACCCTCAAGCTCACCGAGTTTGTGACAGCCAACGACCTTGCATCCATGATGGACGTTCCCATCAATCAGGTCATCGGCACCTGCATGAACATCGGTGTGATGGTGTCCATCAACCAGCGCCTCGACGCCGAGACCATCAACATCGTTGCCGAGGAGTTCGGTTTCACCACCGAGTACGTTTCCGCCGAAGTCGTTGAGGCCATCAGTCAGGACGAGGATC
>CAYSKE010000075.1:0-9209 GCA_964431465.1 uncultured Muribaculaceae bacterium
AGACCGTGGTGGTGAACACGTGTGGTTTTATCGGCGACGCAAAAGAGGAATCAATAGAGATGATCCTTGATCTCGTGGCAGCAAAGGAGCGTGGCGAGATCGGTAAAATAGCTGTGATGGGATGCCTGTCGGAACGCTACCGCAAGGAGCTTGAATCGGAAATCCCGGAAGTCGACGGCTGGTTCGGCAAATTTGACTGGACGGGAGTCGTGGAGTGGCTGAATCCGACAAGAAAAGAGCAGGAAGCAAAGCCGTGGGAACGCGTGGTGACTACGCTGCCCCACAACGCATATCTGAAAATATCGGAAGGATGCAACCGTCGTTGCGCTTTTTGTGCTATCCCCTTGATCACAGGGCCTCACCGGTCACGCCCGATGGATGAGATCGAAGAAGAAGTGAAGTCACTTGTTGCCGGAGGAGCGCGAGAACTCAACGTCATAGCTCAGGATCTTTCGAGCTACGGTCTCGACCTCTACCACGCCCAGAAACTCCCGGAGCTGATCGACCGCATCGCCGACATAAAGGGAGTGGACTGGATAAGACTTCACTATGCCTACCCATCGCAATTTCCGATGGAAATAATGGATGTGATGGCACGCAGGGAAAATGTGTGCAACTATCTTGATATAGCGTTGCAGCACATAAGCGACAATGTGCTTGACGGAATGCGCCGCCACATCACATCGGCACAGACCCGTGAACTGCTTGCAATGATGCGTGAGAAGGTGCCGGGACTGCATCTGCGCACTACTCTGATGGTGGGTTTCCCTGGCGAGGGTGAGAAGGAGTTTCAGGAACTGATGGATTTTGCCCGTGAGCAAAAGTTTGAGCGCATGGGGGCATTTGCATATTGCGAGGAGGAGGACACTTTTGCCGCCCGCAACCTGAAAGACTCCGTGCCGCAGGAGGAGAAACAGCGCAGACTGGATGCGCTCATGGCTCTGCAAGAGGAAATATCACAGGAAATTCAGGAGAAGAAGATCGGGAAAACCCTAAAGGTCATGATTGACCGCGAGGAGGATGACCAGTACGTCGGACGCACCGAGTGGGATTCACCCGAAGTCGACCCTGAAGTCCTTATAAAGAAAGGGGAAAAGGAGCTTGCGCCGGGCAAATTCTACAATGTGGTCATTGACGAGGCGATGCCTTTTGAACTTATCGGACATGTAGCTGACTGAGAGTGTGGATAAGCGTTGCAACATAACGGCTCTCACAACCATACCTCAGGAAATGGCAGAGGCGGCAGCCCTTTGCCTTGACCGGCACATATCTTTCGCACTCTATCGGTTACCCGGGAAAGAGTGCTGTTTTTTTTCCAATCCGAGCGGAGCGACAGCATCCACAGCATCGCGCCGGTTTGGCGTGGCAATGTGGATCAGCGCGTTTGGTGACCGAAGCATCATTGCGGAGGAGCTCGATGCTCGGCAGACTCTTTCAATGACGTCGAGCAAACACGTGGAGAGTGACGTACCAAAAACGCATATCGCTCCATGGCCAACGTCGACCGGACGGGAAGAGTATCAAAACGGGCTGAAACAACTTATAGCGAACCTGAAACTGCGTGATGGCAAGACTGTAATATCACGTGTAGTCTCTAAAGAAAGCAAGTTATCCGCACCGAAATGGGTAAATATAGCCGACAAGGTGTTCAGCAGCAACCCTTCGGCACTTTGCTGCATGTACTACACCGCAGAGACAGGGGCGTGGATATGCGCGAGCCCGGAGCTACTGCTTGACGCCGATTTCAACCGACAGTCTCTGCATACAATCGCTCTTGCCGGAACAAGGCGTCGACAAGACAACGGAAATACTGAGTGGTCGGAAAAAGACATCAGGGAGCATGAGGTTGTGAAGCACTATATCGCCGATAAGCTGGCAACCCTCGGCGTGGAAGTTGAAACATGGCCTACCGAGACATGCACGTCAGGAGCTATCGAGCATCTGCGCACCACTTTCATGAGCTTGATACCCGACGGATTTCATGCTGCACAATTTCTTGACAGTGTGAGTCCGACACCGGCATTATGCGGCTACCCTGAAGATCTTGCCAAAGAAGACATCAGAACCATTGAAAGTCACCCCCGCTACTGCTACGGAGGATATGTCACGATCGAGACCCCGCAGCGCATACTCGCCTATGTAAACATCAGGTGCGTGCATTTCAATGAGGAAAGAATGACGCTGTATGCAGGCAGCGGCATCATGCCCGATTCCACACCCGAAGGCGAGTGGGATGAAACCGAGGCAAAGCTCAGTGCCATCGGTCGCAACCTCTGAAATCATAATTTATATAAACAAGATTTATTAATCTTTTATAACGGCACTTAAATCAGAAAAATATCTTATATTTGCACATAATAATATAAGAAGCTCACACTAATATGGCAAGACCGATTGCAGAAACTCCAATCCTGACAGGCGCGGACGCTAAGCGTTTTGTCGAAAGGATGAATAAAATAGAAAAGCTCAGCATGAATGAGCGAGTAGAAAACACACGCAGACTGAAGGAAGCTGTAAAAGAAGCAAAAAAAATCATAACACTCTGTATCTGACGTAGGTTTATGAGGTTGGTAAGACTAACTCCCGACTATGAGCTTGACACGTTTGATTGCGGAGATGAGGATCTTAATCATTTCCTGGTGGAAGACGCCAAAAATTTCTCTGATAAAAGGATAGCAAACTCTTTTATTCTTGAAGACGAGAATTGCATAGCTGCATATTTTTGTCTGCTAAATGACAAGATAAGCCGACAGGAGGTGAGCAACAGCCAGTGGAAGAAGATTAAAAACAGTTTCCCTTCCGGAAAGAAGTTCAGCAGTTATCCGGCGATTAAAATAGGCCGTTTTGCCGTTTCCAGTTCTTATTCAGGGAAGCAGATCGGCACAATGCTCATGAACATGATCAAGGACATGCTTATCAGCAGTCAGAATTATTCGGCATTCCGTTTTCTCACGGTGGATGCGTATATGTCAGCAATTCCATTTTACATCAAGAACGGCTTTGTGCAACTTACACAAAAAGAAGAAAATGATCACACACGCCTGATGTTCTTCGACATGATGGAATTTGCCTGAATCTCCAACCAATAAGCATAGCAATATTACGTTCCCAACGGACACACCACTATGATGCGGGAATGGGGAAATTCGCTTGTTGGAGCGGGAGTAATTTTATAACTTTGTATTTGGTTTTCACACCATCTCCTCTAAGCAGGGCTCAAAAATGACAAGAATGACAGAAAACAATAATAACGAACAGATTAAGAAGAAAAAAGGGATACCGGGCTGGAAGCGTAAACTGATACGCGGCCTGTGGTTTACTTTCATCGCAGGTTTTATCGCGGTGATTCTTCTTCTTGTGCTCATCTACAACGGCATCGTAGGCTATATGCCTCCTATCGAGGAGCTCAAGAATCCTTCCGACAAGTTTGCGACTGTGGTCTACAGCAGTGACGGGCAGGAGCTTGGACGATATTTCCGCAATACGGGTAACCGCGTGTATGCTGACTTTGATGAGATCTCGCAGAATGTGGTTGACGCGCTGATAGCTACCGAAGACCGCCGTTACCTCGATCACTCCGGCATCGACATGCAGGCTCTATCGCGTGTGCTCATAAAGACTCTTCTGCTCGGACAGCGTAATGCCGGCGGTGGCTCGACTATAACGCAGCAGCTTGCAAAACAGCTTTATTCGCCGGAGAGCAACGGATTGCTGTCGCGCGCGTTGCAGAAGCCTATAGAGTGGATGATCGCCGTGAAGCTCGAGCGATATTACAGCAAGGATGAGATCGTGAAAATGTATCTCAACCAGTTTGACTTCCTCTATAATGCGGTGGGTATCAAGAGCGCGGCAAATGTTTATTTTGGTAAGGATGCCAAAGACCTCACTGTGGAGGAGGCAGCGATGCTTGTGGGAATGGTGAAGAATCCTTCGCTCTACAACCCGTCGCGCTACCCGGAGCGCACAACACTGCGCCGCAACACAGTGCTCGACCTGATGCAGAAGGCCGGTAAAATCACGAAGGCCGAGCGCGATTCACTGAAGCAGATCCCTATAAAACTCGACTTCCACCGCGCTGACCACAAGGAGGGCCCGGCACCTTATTTCCGCGAGGAACTGCGCCGAATGCTCACTGCCAAAAAGCCGCGCAAGAGCGACTACATGCAGTGGGAGGGTCAGAAATATGTGGATGACAGCATCGCATGGGAGAATGACCCGCTCTACGGATGGATCGAGAAGAACCCGAAACCCGACGGCTCGAAATGGGACATCTATACCGACGGCCTGAAGATACACACCACTATCGACTCGCGAATGCAGAAGTATGCCGAACAGGCTGTGCAGGATCACATGAAGTCGCTGCAAAAGAGCTTCTTCAGAGAGAAAAAGGGTGTTGCGTCGGCTCCTTACTCAACCAACCGCGAAGAGGTCTCGGCCGAAGCTATCAAGGGGATGATAGAGCGTGCGGTGAAACAAACCGACCGCTACCGCCTGATGAAAAAGGCCGGCGCATCGGATGCCGAAATCGAAAAGGCTTTCAGAACTCCAGTAGATATGCGCGCGTTCAGTTACGACGGTGTCATCGACACTGTAATGACTCCGCTTGACTCGATACTCTACACCAAGCATTTCCTGAGAACCGGCTTCATGTCGATGGATCCGAAAAACGGCCATGTGAAAGCTTATGTGGGTGGCCCGAACTTCAATTTCTTCCAATATGACATGGTGTCGACCGGACGCCGACAGATCGGTTCGACAATCAAACCGTTTCTCTACACCTATGCTATGGAGGAGGGATTCACTCCCTGCGATGAATTCCTGAACGAGCAGCCGACAATCGTCGACGAGCTCGGACGCCCTTGGTCGCCACGCAACTCGGGCACGGCTCGAGTGGGTGAGATGGTGGATCTGCGCTGGGCACTCACCAACTCCAACAACTGGATTTCGGCACGCCTGATGAGCCAGCTTTCACCGGCTCAGCTTGTGAGGAACATGCACAATTTCGGTATCACCAACCATATCGACCCGGTGATGTCGCTCTGCCTCGGCTCATGCGAGGTGTCGGTGAAAGAGATGGTGGGAGCTTACTCGGCATTTGCCAACAATGGAATGCGCGCGCAGCCGCTTTTTGTGACGTCGATCACCGACTCGTCGGGTAACCCGATATCGGACTTCACTTCGACGCACACCGAAGTGATCTCGGAGGACGCATGGTACAAGATCAATTCAATCCTCCAGAATGTGGTCGACGGCGGCACGGGTAACCGTCTGCGCCGCGCGCCTTACAACATCACTGCCAACATGGGCGGCAAGACCGGAACAACCAACTCCAACTCCGACGGCTGGTTTATGGGCTTCACGCCTGAGCTTGTGTCGGGTGTGTGGGTCGGCGGCGAAGAGCGCTATATCCACTTCAACAACATGGCCAACGGTCAGGGCGCGGCAATGGCACTCCCCATCTACGGCCTCTACATGAAGAAAGTCTACGGCGATCCTTCGCTCCCCTACTCACAGGATGTGAAGTTCCCGACAGCTCCGTTTGACTTGTGTGAACGCACATGGTATGGCGCCGTGAGCGAAGAGCCCGAGGAGGTCGTCGAGGAATCTATCTCGGGTGCATTTGACTGATGCTGAATTTAACATTGTTTTAATCACCGAGTATAGTTAATTTCCTAAATTTGCATGTCGGAATCAGCGGGAGCGATCCCGCAGCCCCGACGGCTTTTCAGGCAGTTCTAACAATATTGAGTATAAATTAATCATATAGGTCGGGTCGACCGGCCAAAAGGAATTATGATCAAGGAAGAGTTTAACGATATAGCCCCGATCGAAGACGAGCAATTTCCCGAGAAACTTGCAGCTCTGGTGAAAGAACCGGGATTCGAACACGCTGTTCGCTGGGTTCTCCCCGACACTGATTACGAAGAATTTGCAAAGAAATTTGCAAGTATCAAGGGAAAAGAGGAGCTGCAGCTGAAGATAATGCATCCTTTCCTTGAGATGCTGGTCGACAAATACACCTCGGGGCTTAGCTGCGAAGGAATCGAGAGCATCATGGACAAAAGTCCGCGCACGTTTATCACCAACCACCGCGATATCGTGCTTGACTCGGCATTTCTCAATCTCTGCTTCATCAGAGCCGGCATTCAGACCTCGGAAATTGCGATCGGCAACAATCTGCTCATCTACAGCTGGATCGAGGATCTCGTGAGACTCAACAAGAGTTTTATCGTTCGCCGCGGTCTGAAAGGAACACATGAGGCACTTGAAGCCGCGAAACATCTATCGGAGTATATACATTACTGCATAACCGAGAAGAAGCAGTCGGTGTGGATAGCACAACGCGAGGGACGCGCCAAAGACTCAAGCGACAACACTCAGGAAAGCGTGATCAAGATGCTTGACTACGCCGGCGCCGGAAGCGCACGCGACCGCCTGCTGGAGCTTAACATCACCCCGGTGTCGATCACCTATGAGTTTGACCCCAACGACTACCTGAAAGCCCGTGAATTTCTGCTGCGCGAGAAAGATCCGGAGTTCCACAAGAGCCAGCGCGATGACTTGCTGAGCATGGAAACCGGGCTGCTGGGGCAGAAAGGGCGCGTCAACTTCAGCATAGGCAAGTGCATCAACGACTCCCTGAGAGAGATTGTCGAGCCCGAGGCCAACCGCACCGAGGTCGTGCAGAAAGCCTGCGCGCTTATCAACAACGAGATACACCGAGGTTACCATATCTTCCCGATCAACTTTGTTGCCTATGACCGCCTGAACGGCGGCCATGAGTGGCAGGATCACTACAGTGATGCTGAGGCTCAGGCAGCCGATGCCTACTGGCAGCGTGAGCTTGAAAAACTCGAGGACTATGCTGACTTCAGCGAAGATGACCGCAAGTTTATGATTGAAAAGATGTGGGTGATGTATGCCAACCCGCTGAAAAACAAGCTTACCTCACAACAGCAGCCGGCATAAAAGCATCCGGCTTGGCGGCAACCAAACAAACTGAACATCATGAGACTTCCTATTGTGCCGATGATTATCTGGATTATCGTCAATCTCGGTATAGGCGTATGGATCTTTAATATATTGCGCAAGCGTCACCCCGGGCTGAAAATAGCGCGCTATCTATGGCTCGCGCTTGTCGCTGCGGTCACAGCCGTTGCCATAGTTGCCGTGACACGCCCCTACCGCTCCGGCGACGATGCATCGCTTCTCAAGCTGAACTGGATGCTGTTTGTGGTGATGACTTTCACCTTCCCTCAGATCGTGTATATTGTTTTTGATCTGCTGGGACGCATCCCTCGCCTTTTCGGGCGCAAAAGATGCCGATGGTCGAGCCGGACAGGTATCGTAGCGGCTTATGTGCTTTTCATCGCCATGTGGTGGGGGGCGCTCTACAATCGCTTTCAGATCGATGTCAATGAGGTCACGGTGGAGATCGAAGGGTTACCGAAGTCGTTTGACGGTTACCGCATAGTGCAGTTCAGCGACTTGCACACCGGCACCTTTGGCAAGGATACCGGTTTTGTGGAAAAGCTTGTCAAGACAATCAATGACCAGAAGGCCGACGCGGTGTTTTTCACCGGCGACATCGTGAACCGCCGCAGCCGCGAGCTTGTGCCTTTTGTGGAGCCGCTCAGCAAGATATCGGCTCCCGATGGCGTTGTGGCCATACTTGGCAACCACGACTACGGCGATTACTTCCAGTGGTATAACAGGGATGCCAAGATGACCAACATGGAGGAGCTGACCGACATGTACAGGGAAATGGGATGGCGGCTGCTGCGCAATCATACGATATGGCACACACGCGGCAATGACTCAATAGCTATCCTCGGCGTGGAGAATATCGGCGACAAGCCTTTCCCGGTCTACGGGTCGCTCCACCGCACTTATCCCGACACCGGCGATGACCACACGAAGATCCTTCTATCGCACAACCCGAGCCACTGGACCGACTCGATCAGCGACAACGACAACGTGAACATTGCCCTGACCCTTTCGGGGCACACGCATGCCATGCAGATGGAAGTAGCCGGCCTCTCCCCTGCCGCCCTGCGTTATCCGAAATGGGGCGGACTCTACAAGGATAAATCGGGAAAGCATCAGCTTTACGTAAACATAGGAAGCGGCACTGTGGGGCTACCCATGCGAGTGGGTGCAACGCCCGAACTCACGGTCATCACCCTACGCCCGAAAAGCTCAGGTAATGACTGACAACACTCCTGAAAGGATGAACCGTGCGGTGCTCGGACTTGGGAGCAACACCGCGGGCACACGCGCCACAAATCTCATGGCGGCACTCAACATGATAGGGCGGCGTATCGGCCGCGTGGCTGAAGTATCGAATTTTTATGAGACGCTCCCCTACGGCGCAAACTCCGGTACAGTCCCCTACATCAACGCCGTGGCAATCGTAGAAACTCCACTATGCGCCGATGAGATACAAAGCCGCCTTAAAGAAATCGAGGATTCATGTGGACGCGACCGCACGTCGGCGCGCCATGAAATATCGGTGGATGTTGATCTTGTGATGTGGAACAGCGATGTGCTGCGTCCGCATGAGATCGACCGGGATTACTTTGCACGCGGCTGGAGGGAGGTGCAGGGCTATGTCTAAGACCACACTCATGCGCGAACTGCGCGTGATGGATAAGGAGCAGCTTATCGAGATTATCCTTCAGGCCTACGGCTCGGGGAAAGAGACGCGGGAGTACTTTGATTTCTTTGTCAATCCCGACCCTAAAGGTATGTTTGAGAAATACTCAGAGCATATCGCCAAAGAGCTCGCAAGAGTGAAACATGGCCGCCGCACAAAAGCCCGCATAAGCATTATAAAGGGTCATATAAAGAAATTCAGCTCGTTTGAGCCGGGAAGTGAATTTGTCACCGACCTCTATCTATATGCAATAAAACTTGCCTTACTGACGGAAAAGAAGGTGTATTTCACCGAAACACTTTTCAACGGTATAAAGAAACTGGCTGCCGACGGACTGACGTATGCCGACAAGCATGGTTGCGCCCGACAATTTCTCACCGGCATAGGCAGCATGCTTGAAGAAGAAGTTGGAAGCAAATATTTCCGCCGACTCGTCAACGAGGGTGTCCAATCCGCCCTCACCGCAATGTAGGGACGCCATGGAGCGATGCGGGGATGTAGCCCGGGATAAAGTGGGCGACATGTAAGTCGCGCTTTACACGCTGATAATCAG
>CAYSKE010000076.1:0-2319 GCA_964431465.1 uncultured Muribaculaceae bacterium
GACAATTTATCAGTTGGGGAGGATAAAGTCGGTGTTGCGGGCGACGTTGAGATCGACGTTGCCGGTGATGCCGGGCAGTGTGCCTACGTTGCTGTACTGCCAGATAACCCAGTCGGTCGTGTCGGGGAGGGGAGGATCGGTAAACGATGAGATCCACACGCGCGGCTTGGGAGCGACTTCAAGTGGCTCTACAAAACGCTCTATGCCGTAGCGGTGGGTGTAGATGAGGGGATCATGGCCGGCCTCGCGCAGGGTGTTGATCATGTCGGTGAGGCGGGTGATCACCTTATGGTCGGGCTGCGATGCCTGAGTGTGCGTCTCGACGTCAATGACGGGAGGGAGGTCGAGTGAGTGGTGACGGGTGTGCCATAGAAAATTCTCGGCCTGCAGGCGTCCGTCGATAGTGAAATTAAAGAAGTGGTAGGCTCCCACCGGTATGCCGGCTGCTTTTGCCTGACCGTAGTAGGTGTTGTACATGGGATCGCGCCATGTGGCTCCCTCCGATGCCTTGAGATAGATGAAGTCAATGCTGTCGGAGGCGAGAGTGAGATCGACCTCACCGTTGTGGTGCGACAGGTCGATGCCTCGCACCGGATAAAGTGTTTCAGATGGCTCGGGGTACATTCCCACCGGCCAGCTCCCGTTGCGGAAATGGGGAGCGTAGACGGCAAAAATGCACGTCACCGCAGCCATCACGACGCACGCCGACCCAATGAGAAGAACAAGTCTATGCTTTTTCATTGCTGACGACATGACTGTGGATGATGTGGCTGCGGCGTGCGTTCGGGGTTTTATCGGAACTTCCAGGTGATGGTGCCGGTCTGGTCGGCATCGTTGCCCTCTCTCACCGAGAAGCGGGATGCTTTGGAGGCGGCGATACATTTCTGTCGCATCGAGGCGTCGGCCGACACCGGACCGCTTCCGCCGGCATAAGTGGCTGAAATGACGTGTCCGGCAGCGTTGACCTTGACGGTGATGCGTATTTCGCCCGACTTGGTGCTGGAGTTGGCGCCCCATGACGAGACGGTGCGTCCGGCGAGGTCGTGTCCGGCGGCTCCTGCGGTGGTGCCTCCCGAATCGCCTCCGGTGGGCGAGCCTCCCGACGGGGTGGCTTTACCGGCTGCCTGACCGAAGTTCATCTGGTTTTTGATGCGCTGGCGGGCTTCTTTCTCGCGTTTGGCTTTCTCGGCTGCAGCGATCTCTTCGGCTGTCGGGCCGGCTTTCTCAGGTCGCGGCTGCTCCTTGACCTGCATCGGGCTTTCCTGCTGTGCAGCCACGACGGGCATAGGATCACCAACGGTACCCTCATTGGTGAGATCGACCGCTTCGGTGGCATCGGCAGCCTTAGGCATCTCGGCGGGCATAGGCTCGTCGGCCGTCGGGCGCGTTACAGGCGCGGAATTGGCCACATTGCCGAGCTGCACAAACTCTCCGCCGAAAAGTATCTCTTCGTTTTCCTCAAGTTCCATCGGATCCATGTCGGCGGGAGGCCACGAGAGACAGAGAAAAAGGCAGAGAAGCAGCACGCCGGCGTGAATCGCGACAGTGACGACAAGCGAGATGATCTTGTCGGACGGGCGGCTGTCGCCTGCTTCAGGGATTTTGAAGCTCGAGGACATCGGCTTTAGCTTTGGCGGTTGAAGATACTGGCTTGGTTGCAAGAACCATCTTGAGCCCTGTGGCAGCCCCGATGTTGAGAGCCTCGACAATTTTGCCGTAGGGGGTCTCCTCGTCGGCATAGAGAGCCACATAGTTCTCCTGATCCTGCTGGGCTACAAGGCTGAGAAACTGCGTGAGCTCCTCGGGCGACATGGGGCGCGGCTCTGACGACTCACCGAAAGCGGCGTGATAGACCTGCTCGCGGTCGATGTAGACTCTGGTGCCGGGCTTGATAGCCGTGGATTGTGAGCTCTGCGGCAGATTCACCTCAAGGCCGTTGGGAAACACAAATGAGCTCGTGGCCATGAAGAAAATGAGCAGCAGGAATATGACGTCGGTCATTGAAGCCATTGAAAAGGTGGCTGTGACCCGATGGTGCCTTTTAAGCATTGTTGCAGAGATGAGTGATTAGACAGCGGGTTCGTTGAGAATGTCCATAAACTCGGTGGTGCGCTCCTCGAGTTTGTTGGTCACGCTGTCGATGCGTGCGGTGAGATAGTTGTAGGCAAACATGGCGATGATACCTACCACAAGACCGGCTACGGTGGTGACAAGTGCGGTGTAGATACCGGCCGAGAAGGTGGAGATGTCGGCCGATGAGCCTTGGCTTGCGATGTCGAAGAAGGCTTTTACCATACCGATCACGGTGCCGAGGAAGCC
>CAYSKE010000076.1:2419-9101 GCA_964431465.1 uncultured Muribaculaceae bacterium
CAGATGACCGACAGCAGAGCAAGCGGTATCATGAGCACTCCACCCTGCAGGCAGAGATCCCACAGCGAGAGTTCGACGATTTCAGGCTCCGGGGGAGTCTGGGTGAGTATTGACTGGCTGATGATTGAGGCTGAGTCAGACGAGAATGCCGCGAAATCGGCTGCGGCGTTAAGGGATTCCTGAAGCATGAGTGATTTATGTGATTAAATGGAGGAGGGGATTGACGATATTGATGAGTTTATTTTAGGCAGTCGAGATAGGCTTTCACCGTGTTTTTTAGACCGAGGTAGAGGGCGTCACATATAAGCGCGTGACCAATCGAAACCTCGTCGAGCCACGGGATGCGGTCGTGGAAATAGGTGAGGTTCTTCAGGCTCAGGTCATGCCCGGCATTAAGTCCGAGCCCGGCCTCGCGGGCAGCCTCGGCAGCCACGACATAAGGGGCTATCGCCGCTTCGCGGTCAGCCTCATAGCTGTCGGCGTAATGCTTGGTGTAAAGCTCCACGCGGTCGGCTCCGACAGATGCTGCCGCCTTTATCTGCTCTACGTCGGGATTGACGAAGATCGAGACGCGCACACCGGCATCATGAAACTTCCTGACCACTTCGGTAAGGAAATCTTTATTGGCCGACACATCCCATCCTGAGTTGGAGGTGACGGCATCGGGGGCATCGGGCACAAGGGTTACCTGAGCGGGCGTGACGCTCTTTACAAGCTCTATGAAGTCGGGCGAAGGGTACCCCTCGATATTGAACTCAGTGGAGAGTCTTGGCGCAAGCTCCGTCACATCCTTGCGGGTGATGTGGCGCTCATCGGGGCGCGGATGCACTGTAATCCCCTCGGCACCGAACGACTCTATGTCGAGTGCGGTCGCCACCACGTCGGGATTGTTTTCACCGCGTGCGTTGCGCAAAGTCGCTATCTTGTTGATATTGACGCTAAGTCGGGTCATCGGTTACTTTTGTCGGTCGTTTTTGTTGAACCTTATGCAAATTAATGTGAAACATGCGGCAAGGAGACGCAATAACATGACGTTGTTAAAAAAAATGCTTATCTTTGCCTATGTCATCAAAAGACAAAGTTAACGACAATTAGCCAAACGGCGAAATTATTAGGAGAAGAATTTGACCGCCTGTTCAGAAAAGAAAACCGCGACATCGCCGGCAATGTGTGGTGCGGGAGCGTTGGGACGACTGTTTCCCTACACTCCCGAAAGTTCGTTGCTGACTGTTGAGTGTCCGGCCGCCGACTACAGCGCTTCGTCGATAGCGAGAGCCGTTGAGGATTGCAACGCACATCTGCTCAATCTCAACGTCACGTCGGAGAAGTCGGTTATGCCGGGCAATGTCGTCGTGGATCTGCGTGTGAATCACCGTAATGCCGATGCGGTAAGCCGATCGCTCGAGCGCTATGGGTTCATCGTGACTTCGACGGATGCCACCATGTCGCCGGCCGAGGAAAAAGCCCGCGGAAACGCGCTTGAGCTCCTACATTATCTGGAGCTATGATAGCGTGGCCGCATCACATAATTGCATAATAAAAAAGAAGATAATATAAATGTCGACACATACGCCTCAGGCCCCCCTCCCCAAAGTGGAGAACATGAGGGTCGCTATTGTAAAAGCCCTTTGGAACGGCCATATCACCGACCGCCTCACCGCAAGTGCGCTTGAAGTATTCAAAAAGCAGAACTTTCCGGAACGCGATGTGGTGGTGTTTGACGTGCCGGGTGCTGTAGAACTCACCTATGCCGCATCGCAGATCATCGAGACCGGTCTGTTTGATGCCGTTATCGTCTTCGGTTGCGTGATCAAGGGCGACACACCGCACTTCGATTATGTGTGCCAGAGCGTGACGCAGGGCATAGCCATGCTCAACAGCGACTGCGACATACCGGTGATTTTCGGCGTGCTCACTGTCAACGACGAGCAGCAGGCTCTCGACCGTTGCGGCGGTTGCTGTGGCGACAAGGGTGCCGAGGCTGCCGAGACTGCGATAAGAATGCATGATTTCACAGTGAAAGTGAGAGACCTGTGAGAAGCCGAATGCCGATATTTTCAACAATAGATTCATCACGCTTTAACCTATGAATATTTTACGACTTGCATTTGCCGCCGCTGTCGCTCTGACGGCTCCGGTGATTGTAGCCCAGAACAATATTGCCGAGGAGGTCGCATGGATGGTTGGTGACCAACCGATTTACAAGAGTGAGATCGAGGAGGCCTATCAGCAGGCTCTCTATGAGCACACGCAGCTCAATGGCGACCCTTACTGCATCATCCCTGAGAATCTTGCGATAGAGAAACTCTATCTCCATCAGGCCGATATCGACACCGTGGAGGTGACCCCCTCGCAGGTGGCTGCCGCAGTGGAGCAGCGACTCAACTACTTCATCACCAATCTCGGGACTAAGGAGAAGGTCGAGGAGTATTTCAGGAAATCGATACCTGAGTTCCGCGAGCAGATGACCGAAGTGATGCGCAATCAGTATCGCATTCAGGACGTTCAGCGCAGTCTCACCAAAGATGTGAAAGTGACCCCGTCGGATGTCAGAAAGTATTTTTCCACACTTCCCGAGGACTCGATCCCGTTTGTTCCGCTGAAAGTGGAGGTGCAGATCCTCACGCTTAACCCTGCTATTCCGCGCGAGGAGATTGAGAATGTGAAAGCTCGTCTGCGCGACTACACCGACCGTGTGAACAAGGGTGAGTCCGATTTTTCCACGCTTGCCATTCTCTATAGTGAAGATCCCGGCTCACAGCCCCGCGGCGGCGAGCTCGGTTTCTTCGGACGCGGACACCTTGAACCGGAATATGCTGCTGCAGCATTCAACCTCTCCGATCCCAAGAAAGTGTCGAAAATCGTCGAGACACAGTATGGCTACCACATCATCCAGCTCATTGAGAAGCGTGGCGACCGCGTGAACACACGCCACATCCTGTTGCGTCCGCATGTGAGCGAAGAGGATCTCACGAAGTCGATCGCACGTCTTGACTCAGTGAAAAACGATATCACTGAAGGCAAGTTCACATTTGAGGAGATCGTGCCCTATGTGTCGCAGGATAAGGACTCACGCGCCAACAAGGGAATAATGGTGAACAATGAGGATGGTAGCGGCACCACTATGTGGGAGATGCAGCAGCTTCCGCAGGAGATTGCCAAAGTCGTGGGCAACATGCAGCCGGGCGACATCTCGGAGCCTTTCGTGATGATGGATCCCAAGCGCAACCGCGAGATGGTGGCTATGGTCAAGCTCACCTCGCGTCTCGATGGTCATAAGGCCAATCTCTCTGATGATTACCAGCTTATCAAAGGGATGTATGAAAACGCCCAGAAAGCCGACATTCTGAAAAAATGGCTTGCCAAGAAGATAGGCGAGACTTATATCAAGATCGAGGACGGCTGGGCCGACTGCACCTTCCAGCACGAAGGGTGGATAAAGAAGCAGCAGTAAAAGCGTGGCTTCAGGTGAGCTCCGGTAAGAGAGAAGCGGCATGAGGAAACTTCTTTTTGTCATCCTGATTGTCGCGGGACTGGCGGAAACGTTCCTGCACGCTACGGGGACGCCGGTAGACCCGCAGATACCTTCGGCCAACCGCTACACAGGCGACCGCGTGTTTCTTGAACGCGCGTCGCGCCTTTTCACGCGGCAAGGCGAGGATTATCAGGTGCTTGTCGGTGATGTGGAGTTCCGCAAGGCCGATATGTTCATGTACTGCGACAGTGCGCATTTCTATCCCGACAACTCGCTGAAAGCCTACGGAAATGTGAGGATGGAGCAGGGCGACACTCTATTTGTGTTCGCCGACTCGCTTTACTACAACGATAGTCTTGAGCTTGCCACACTTTACTCATGGGACGGCAAGCAGGTAGAGCTTATCAACAACGACGTGAAGCTCGAGACTGACGAGTTTATGTATGACCTCGCGATAGATCTCGGCTATTACAGGCAGGGGGGCGTCCTCACCGACACGGCCAACCGCCTTATCTCGGAAGAGGGAGAATATAGCCCGTCCACCAAAGAAGCCAATTTCTACAGGAATGTGAGGCTTAATTCACGCGACAAGTCGGGCGACACGCTGCAGATACTCACCGATACTCTGCTCTACAACACTCAGACCCATGTGGCAGAACTCACATGTTTCAGTGAGATTGTGAGCGGCGACGGCATAATCTTCACTACCGAGGGTAAATATAACACCGAAAGCGGTTTCGGTGAGTTGCTTCATCGCTCGCGCGCGGTGATGAACCGCGGCACCACTCTGATAGGCGACACGCTTATCTATGACCGCGAACGCGGCTACGGTGAGGCTTTCGGCAACATGGAGATCGAGGACTCGGCTAAACAGACGATACTGCGTGGCGATTATGGTTACTATGACCAGTTGCGTGACAGTGCTTTTGTCA
The DNA here is from genome assembly GCA_964431465.1 of uncultured Muribaculaceae bacterium. Taxonomy (GTDB): domain Bacteria; phylum Bacteroidota; class Bacteroidia; order Bacteroidales; family Muribaculaceae; genus JAFLTL01. Next base: position 6,827 of record CAYSKE010000076.1, read on the forward strand.
CCGGACATGCGCTGGCAATGGAGTTCTCGTCGGGCGACACGCTCTATCTTCATGGCGATACCATCAGGGCATTCAAGGTTGCACTCGATGAGATTCAGATCGATGACTCGACATTTGTTGTCGCTGACACAGCCAATTACATGATAGCCTATCCGCGTGTGCGTTTCTACCGCGTCGACATGCAGGGGCTGTGTGACTCAATGACTTTTGTGAGCCTTGATTCGACGCTCTATCTCAACCGTAACCCTATCGTGTGGTCAGAGAACCGCCAGATTACTGGCAACGAGATATATGTGCATTTCAATGACTCGACGGTCGACTCCGCTACTCTGCCCGATCAGGCGCTTATGGCTGAGGAGATAGAGGAAGGATTCTACAACCAGCTGAAAGGACGCGAGATGCGTGCCTATTTCGTCAACGGCGATCTCCGCCATCTTGATGTTGAGGGTAATGTGCAGGCGGTGAGCTTCCCGATGGAAAGCGATTCGACCTATAATAAGGTCGTGACGATGGAAAGCAGCACCCTTTCGGCCGATTTCTACAAAAATGCGCTTGAGCGCATGGTGATTTGGCCTAATGTGAAGTCGGTTGTGACGCCTCTCTATCTTGCCAAGAGTGCCATATTCAGATTGCCTGAGTTTCAGTGGTATGAGGTGCTCCGTCCAGTTGATCCTGCCGATGTGTTCAATGTGTCGGATATTATGATTGAATATCTCAGTCGCGAGCAGGGCGAGTCGGTAAGAGGCAAAGAACCGGAGAAACGCACCACTAAGAAAGAAGTTCCGCGCGGCCGCCGCACTGAAATACGTCAGCCACTTCCCGCAGTTGAGCCCGACAGTATTCTGCCGCAGTTTGATCCTGCCGACACCGTGATAGCACCTCTCTTTCTCGGCGATGACATCCCCGATGTTCAACCCGATTCCGTGCCGCCCGCTGCGGTTGATCCCAGATTGTAAAACCATTTAATCCCCGATGAGATACCATGAACTACGTGGAAGATCTTATTGACTTTCTCAACGAGAGTCCTTGCAACTTTTTTGCGGTTGAAGCCGCTGTGCGCCGTCTGGAAGCTGCCGGTTTCAGCCGTCTTGATCCTCGCGACGAGTGGAGCCTGAAGCCGGGCGACCGCCGTTACATTGTGAAAAACTCGTCGGCGGTGTTTGCGTTTGTTGTCGGCACTGGCGACGCCGCTGCCGGCTGGCGCATCATATCGGCTCATAGCGATTCCCCCGGATTCAGGGTTAAACCCAATCCTGAAGTGCTCTGCGACGGTGGCATTATCAAGCTGAATACCGAGGTCTATGGTGGCCCGATACTCTACACGTGGTTCGACCGCCCTCTATCGCTTGCCGGACGCGTGATTCTGCGCGGCGACAATCCGCTCCGTCCCGTTGTGCGCCTTGTGAAGTGGGACAGCCCCATGCTCACAATTCCGCACCTTGCCATACACTACAACCGCGCCGTCAACGAGGGTAACCCGCTTTCGCGTCAGAAAGATATGTTGCCCGTGCTCGGCAAATTGCCCGAGGGGGAGAGCGTCAAGGGATATGTGACGCGCATGGTGGCGGCAAAGCTTGGTGTGGAAACCGCAGAAATCCTCGACTACGATCTCATGCTCTATGACACCACCCCGGCAATGACGGTGGGGGAGCATGGCGAATTTATCACCTCAGGCCGCATCGACGACCTCATGATGGCTCATGCCGCCCTCTCGGCTATCATCGCCACTGCCGGTGATGACTGCGAGCAGACGCGCGTGATGGCCGTGTTCGACAACGAGGAGACCGGCAGCGGCACCAAGCAGGGTGCCGCATCTCCTGTGCTGCATAATCTGCTTCGCCGCATCGGTGCGGCACTCGGTGGCGACGACAGTGCATTTATCCGCGCAATCGACAATTCCTTCATGGTGTCGGCCGACAACGCCCACGCCACGCATCCCAACTACGTCGAGAAGCAGGATCCCACAAATCATCCGGTAATCAACGGTGGCCCTGTGATCAAGGTCAACGCCAACTGCAAGGATATGACCGATGCCGACGCGGCAGCCGTATTCCGCACCATCTGCGATCAGGCCGGTGTGCCGGTTCAGTATTTTGTTAACCACAGCGACGTGGCGGGTGGCTCGACCCTCGGCAACATACTCACCTCGCAGATCGACCTCCGTGGTGTCGACATGGGCGCACCCCAGTGGGCGATGCACTCCTGCCGCGAGACAGCCGGCACAGCCGACGTCGGCTACACCATCGCCGCCTTCCGCCACTTCTTCACTCTCTGA
>CAYSKE010000077.1:0-4825 GCA_964431465.1 uncultured Muribaculaceae bacterium
GCGCCGCTATCCCGGCATCATCTTCACTCCTAACCGTGAGCCGGGTAACAAGATACTTGAGGTGAAGGGGCTGACAGCAAGCGTGGATGGCGAAATTCTCTTCAAGGATGTGAATTTCCAGATAGAGAAGGGTGACAAGGTGACTTTCCTGTCGCATGACCCGCGCGCCATGACGGCTCTGTTTGAGATCATCACGGGTAACCGCAAGGCTGACGAGGGAACATATGAATGGGGGCAGACGATCACGACGGCTTATCTGCCACTGGACAACTCGGCTTTTTTCAATACCGACCTGAATCTTGTGGACTGGCTCTGCCAATTCAGCAATGACTCCAGCGAAATCTATCTCAAGGGATTTTTGGGTAAGATGCTCTTCTCGGGTGAGGAGGTGCTGAAGAAGGCTTCGGTGCTGTCGGGCGGTGAAAAGATGCGCTGCATGATCGCACGGATGATGATGAGCGATGCCAACACGCTTATTCTGGATTCGCCGACCAATCATCTTGACCTTGAGTCGATCCAAGCGTTCAACAACACGCTTCAGGGCTTTAAGGGAAATATACTCATGTCGTCGCATGACCATGAGTTTATCCAGACAGTATCGAACCGCATCATCGAGCTGACGCCTAACGGCATCATTGACAAGATGACGGAATATGACGACTATATCACGGATGAGCGCGTGCAGGCTGCAAGAGAGAGACTGTACGGGAAAAATGCTTGATAATCGGAATAATTGTGGTCGAGATATTTTCAGGGCATGCATGGGCATGCCCTGATTTTTTTAGGGGGGATGGTCATTTAACACATGGGTGAGGGGTGAGGGAAGGTAATTTTGTGGAGAACTCGGAGGGATGGATCAGAGCACTCAGAGCACTCGGAGCACTCGGAGGACTCGGAGAGCTCGGAGGACTCGGAGAGCGCTGAGGGAATGGAGGGAGGAAAATGGAGGGTGGGGGATGTGGTTATGCTTTTTTATTGCTACATTTGCGGAGGGGTGGATGTGGGGTGCTATTCTGAATATAAATCAATTATTAAATATCGAAAATCGCAATGAGACTGCTATCTTTATTAGTTTGCTCCATAGGGTTGCCGCTGTCGGTCTTAGCTCAGGACTGGAAGGGGCTGCAGGCGGAGGCTGCTGCCAACAAGGCTCTCACGGAGAGCCCGCAGACGGTGCTTTTAGACAGCACGAGTGTGGAGGTTTCGGAGCTTGGTTCCGGTAAATTCGTCATACGTCGCGTCATTCAAATCAATAACGAGGCGGGGGCGCTTGCCAACCGCGTGGTGAAATATGACTACGATCCTCTGACGGCTTTCGCTGAGTTTGCAGAGATGAAGGTGTATCATCAGGACGGAACGGTGACGGATCTTGACGTGAAGAAGGTGTGTGATTACGCAGCTCCCGCACGTGCGATCTACTGGGGCGCACGCCAGATCATGATGGAGCCGGGTATGCTCGAGCCGGGTGATGTGATAGATTATACAATCCACAAAAAGGGGTTCACTTATGCGCTGCTTGCAAGCGGTGAGAGCGATGAGGAGCGTTTCGTGCCTCCGATGCGTGGCGAATTCTATGACATCGTGCCTTTCTGGGTGGAGAACCCGACGGTGAGAAAGGTGTACAGGGTGAGTGTGCCGAGTGACAAGGATGTGCAATATGAGTTCTTCCAAGGTGAATGCTCAAGCTCGGTGAAGTTTGACGGCGACCGCACGGTCTACACTTTCGCGGTGACGGATGCAATGCCTTTTGAGCGGGAGACAAATATGGTCGATTTCTATGACGTGGCTCCGAAGCTGATGATGTCGTCGACTCCTGACTGGAAAGAGAAGTCGCTATGGTTCAATAAGGTGAACGAGGATTACGGTAGCTTTGAACCGACCCCTGAGGCTCAGAAGAAGGTGGATGAGCTCCTGCGCGGCAAGACTGACGAGATGGAGCGTATCGCGATCCTGACCCACTGGGTGGCTGACAACATGCGCTACTCGGGTATCTCGATGGGTAAGGGTGAAGGGTACACACTGCACAATACCCGCACCAATTTCACAGACCGCGCAGGTGTGTGCAAGGATAAGGCGGCTATGCTTATCTCGATGCTGCGAATGGCAGGTTTTGAGGCTTATCCTGCCATGACTATGGCAGGATCGCGCATCGAGCAGATCCCCGCGGATCATTTCAATCACTGTGTGGCAGTAGTGAAACTGAGCAACGGGCAGTATATGCCGCTCGACCCGACATGGGTGCCTTTCAACCGCGAGCTCTGGTCGAGTGCCGAACAGCAGCAGAATTATCTGCCGGGTGTGCCTGAGGGGAGCGACCTGAAGCTGACTCCGGTGTCGGCTCCTGAGAATCATTATTTCAGATTGGTGGCTAACACGCGGGTGCTTGCTGACGGAACTCTCGACGGAGAGGTGACGGTGATGGCGGAAGGACAATCGGATGCGGCTGTGCGTCGCCCGTTCTTAGAGAGCTATGCCGACCGCGTGAGCCGTGCGATTGAGTCGGAGCTGCTGAAGGTGTCGCCTCAGGCCAAACTCATCAGCTACTCTTGCCCGGATGCCAAGAACTATCAGAAAGGGCCGGTAGAACTCAAAATGAAATTCACTATTCCGGATTATGCCATGACGGGTGACGGTGTGATGATATGCCGCCCGATGGTGCTGAGCAATCTTTACAGCGGCATAAAGTCGTTTATGCGCGTGGATACAAGCAAGGAGTCGCGCGATTACGGTTTCAAGGATTCTTGCTCGCGCCTTGTGGAGCTGAAGGAGACGATGACGCTTCCCAAGGGATACAGTATGGAGAGCGCACAGGAGACGGAAAGCAATGTGGATGTGGACTCGGATGTGGCTTCGTTTAACAGCAGTGTGAGCGGGGCAGGCAACACGCTGACGGTGGATGCACGGCTTTCGCTCGGTAAGCGTGTGTATGACGCCGGTGACTGGACGGCTTTCCGTAATGCAGTCAATGCCTACAAGAATCTGGCAGATTCAGAATTTGTTTTCGTAAAAAAATGACCGGAAAGTAATGAAGACGTTAATCATATCGGCACTGGCAGTTTTTGCAGCTACCGGTGCTAACGCACAGAAGAGTGACGCTACACTTAACAGCGTCACGGAGACCTATACGCTAAACCGCGACGGGTCGATCGACTACGATTACTCAAAGTCGATAACATATAACACTCCGTTTGCTTTCAACTCTCTTTTCGGCGAGACTTTTATCGTGTATAATCCGGAGTTCCAGACGCTGAAAATAAATGAGTGCTACACGACACAGCAGGACGGGACACGGATTGACACTCCTGCCAACGCTTTCAATGAGGTGCTTCCGTCGGCCGCCGCAAACTCGGCCGCTTACAATGGATTGCGCGAGATGGTGGTGACGCACACGGGTCTTGAAACCGGGGCTACAGCCAATCTGTCGTACACGATCAAGGGAACGCCTGACGGCACGCCGACTCTCGACATCGACCGGATCATACCGACTCCGGGTGCTGACATAAAGGAATATAAAATCGTAGTGAATCTCCCAGAGGGTAGCGAGGCCCTGAACTGGAATGTGGAGGGAGGAAATGTGGCACCTGTGGTCAAGGGAAACAGCTACACGTGGACGTTCCGCAATATTCCTGTGGCTTCAGGTGATCCCTACAGCCCGGCGAATCACAGCGGAACCCTGCGACTCACGGCCACCACGGCCGGGACGCTTGCAGAGGATCTGCAGCCTTTCACGGTGGAGACTTTTGATGAGTGCCGGGTGCCGGGTGTGGTGAGCGACACGATGACTGTGGCTGAAAAGGTTGCCGCGGTGCAGAAGCTGATGCGCACCCGGATCGCTACGGGCAATGTCACTCCCGATCTCACGGGGTATCGCCTGCGCCAATGCTCAGACGTGATCGCTTCGGCTTACGGCACTCCAGCAGAAAAGGCTGCCGCAATGGCAAAGATACTTCGCGGCGAGGGGGTGAATGCGCAAATGGTGGTTGTGTTGCCGAAGGAAACAGGTGCCAAAAACATCCGCAATATCTCGCGCTATCTGGTGATGGCTGACGGCAAGCTATATGATGCCAACGGAACGGGTGAATATAATGCAGCTCTACGCGCTGACCGCGATGTGATCTATGATCTTGGCGGAACGGAAATAAACGTGAAGCCGGTGATGGTGAGGGTTGACTGCTCGGCCACGATTGATCTCAGCGCCGACTCTGTGACAATGAAACAGGAGAAGTGCACGGCGGATGGTCTCGACGGCGAGGTGTCGATAAAGGCCGGTAAGTTGACGAAGCGTTCGCCGTATATGGTTTACACAATCGCTTCTCCGACTAAGGGCGTTGACAGCTGGGGAATGCAATCGCTGCCTACCGAGAGGAAGAATCAATTTGAGATCCCATATGCGATTGATGAGACATGTGCCTACACTATCAATCTCAATGGTGTCACTTCGTCGACAAAGGACAAGAGCGAGAGGATAGACAATGCGGCAGGAAGCGTGGAGCTAAAGATCGTAAATAATGGTAATTCAGTGTCGATCACAAGGCACATAATGCTCAAGAAGAGTGTTTATGCTCCATCGGAGTATGCTGCCGTGCGCGAGTTGCTGCTCAAATGGCAATCGCCTGCATTCAGGTCGATAATCGTGAAGTGATAAGAGTGGGGGATGATTTCAGGGAGGACGCATGAGCCGTGACAGACGCGGCTACAGCAGAAGCCGCGTGCTTTGCATGCTGATAATCAGGAGGACGCACGAACCGTGCGTCCCTACTCTTGATGCCAAAGCAGTCCTATTTGAACAGCATTGCATGAGCCGGTGCGTCCCTACTCTGAGGGG
>CAYSKE010000077.1:4925-9088 GCA_964431465.1 uncultured Muribaculaceae bacterium
AGTATGGTAAGTGTAGAATTGTGGTTCGGTAATGTTCAGGCAACGAAGCTGAGCTTCTCGCGGATGCGGCTCCAGAAAGACTCTTTCATAGGCTTGATGTGAACGCGAACATCGTTGTTGACCTTGCTGAGGAACAAGATGGTCGAGTGCATAACCAATGCCACTGTCTCTTCAAACTCGACAATCGCGTGAATGTGGTTCAGGCGAATCGAGTGGAAAGGAGAGTCGGAGTGTATGCTCCCAATGTAGAGCTCCCCATCCTTGATGTGGATCATGTTGCTCGGGTGCACAGCCTCAAAGAGGAGGTGAATGTCAAGAGCGTCAACAGAGGCAGGGCGACGGCTGAACTTCCGATATAGGGTCTGTATAACGTTGGTGGAAATCATGTCTAATTTGATGTCTGTGGCTTTGTGAGCTGGTTAAGTATTCAAGTTTCTTATCACTTTCACAAACTAAACATATTAATCCCCCATAAGGTTTACAAAAAATCGAAAAGTTTAACTTTCTTAATCATTGTGATTAAACTGCAATGATGTATTCGGCTCGTAACTACTTTGTAACAGTATTGTTATCTTTTAGTTGGTCAATCGCCTTAAAGAAATCTTCTTTTGGAAGAAATCCTACCCACGAGTAGATTTTTCCATCGGCCCGGATGAAAAGGAGGGTCGGAACGGATGTTATGCCGAGATTTCGTGCGAGCGGCTGATGCTGGTCGATGTCGACTGAGATGAATTCAACCTGTCCCTTATACTTCTCGGCCGCCTCCTTAAATATGGGGCTGAATCGACGGCATGGACCGCACCATGTGGCGTTGAAGTCGATGACGACGAGGTGTCCGGGGGCTTTGTTGACGTCGTAGGTTGTGCCTTTTTTGAGAATCTGGACACCGTCGGGTATAGCTGCGGGCTGGGTGGCAGATGAAGCGAGGGGTGTGATGAGCGCGGCTGCAAAGAGAACCGCTGAGAAAAATTTTCGGAGTGTCATAGTTGATGTAATAATATTCAATGTTGAAACAATCTCTAAGATAAAGGAACTCCGGGAGGGAGGCGCAACCGGCCGGCCCTCCCGGAGGATCAAATTCTAATCAATACAGGAATCAGAGTGCTCCTGCGAGTGCTGCGTTGGTCTTGTGAACAGCCTCGGCGCTCTTGTGGAAGAGAGCCTTCTCCTCGTCGTTGAGGGGGAACTCAACGATCTTCTCGATACCGTTCTTGCCGAGGATACAGGGAACACCGATGCAGAGGTCGCTTTCACCATACTCGCCGTCGAGGAGAGCGGAGCAGGAGATGAGTTTCTTCTCGTCGTGGAGGACAGCGGCTACAACCTGTGCAGCAGCAGCACCGGGAGCATACCATGCAGAGGTGCCGAGGAGCTTGGTGAGGGTAGCTCCGCCTACCATGGTGTCGGCAGCAACGGTAGCGAGACGGTCGGCGTCGACATAGTTGGTAGCGGGTACTCCACGGTAAGCGGCGAAACGCACGAGGGGAATCATCGTCGTGTCGCCGTGACCGCCGATCACGATGCCCTCAACTTCCTTGGGATTAGCGTTGAGTGCGATCGAGAGGAAGTATTTGAAGCGTGCGCTGTCGAGAGCGCCACCCATGCCGATGATGCGGTTTTTGGGGAGACCGGAGATCTTGTGGATAAGATAGGTCATGGTGTCCATGGGGTTGGATACGCAGACGATGACAGCGTTGGGAGAGTATTTGAGGATGCTGTCGGTAACCGACTTCACGATCTTAGCGTTTGTGCCGATGAGCTCCTCGCGTGTCATGCCGGGCTTGCGGGGGATACCGGAAGTGATGACAACAACATCGCTGCCAGCAGTCTTCTCATAGTCGTTGGTTACGCCTGTGAGACGTGTTTCAAGACCGAGAATGTTGACAGTCTGGTTGATGTCCATAGCCTTGCCCTCGGAAAGACCTTCCTTGATGTCGATGAGCACTACCTCGTCGGCGACTCCGGTCGTAACGAGAACATTGGCGCAAGTGGCACCTACGTTACCGGCGCCAACCACTGTTACCTTTGACATAATCTTTTTATTTTATAGAGTTAAGTTTTAATTCCGTCGGGATCATGAGAAGCCGGCTTTCGGCAGGGAGAGCTACCTCGTCATGTCCTACATGATGAACAACAATGCAAAAATAGAAAAATCTCTGAATTGGTTGCTAATTTTAATTAAAAAAGTGGAGATGGTGTGAAGCAAAGTGTGATTGGCCGGATTTATGTTTGGCGTTTTGGGGTAAATTGTACATCTTTGCAGAATTAAATCACTTCAATTAAAAAAATATCGGTAAAAACAGGTTGTATCTGAAAAAAATATGAAAGAACTGAAACCACTGACGCTTGGCGGTAAACCGATCGAGCATCCTATAATAATCTCGGGCCCGTGCAGCGCGGAGACTGAGGAACAGACCCTTGAAACGGCCAAAGAATTGGCTGCAAACGGCATAAAGATCTTCCGCGCAGGAATATGGAAACCTCGCACGAAACCGGGCGGTTTTGAAGGCGTGGGTGAAGAGGGGCTGGAATGGCTCAAGAAGGTGAAGGAGCAGACGGGAATGTACACGGCTACTGAAGTGGCAACCCGCGCTCACGTGGAGGCTGCGATTGCCGCCGGTGTGGACATGCTGTGGATAGGGGCGCGCACGTCGGCTAACCCGTTTGCAATGCAGGAGATAGCTGACGCGCTCAAGGATAGCGGCGCAGACATCCCGGTGCTTGTGAAAAATCCGGTGAACCCGGATCTTGAGCTTTGGATCGGTGCTCTCGAACGCCTGTATAATGCGGGTATAACTCAGCTTGGCGCAATACACCGCGGTTTCAGTGCCTACGGAAAGCATCTTTACCGCAATCTGCCGCAGTGGCACATACCTATCGAGCTTCGCCGCCGCTGGCCTAATCTGCCTATCATCCATGACCCGAGCCATATCGGCGGCAAGAGGGAGCTTGTGGCTCCGCTGTCGCAGCAGGCTATCGACATGGGTTTTGACGGACTGATAATCGAAAGCCACTGTGACCCTGACTGCGCATGGAGCGACAAGGCTCAGCAGGTGACTCCCGATGTGCTCAACTACATACTGAACACGCTCGTTTACCGCGACGAGAAGCAGTCGACGGAGAATCTGAAGATCCTGCGCCAACAAATCGACGAGCTTGACAATGAGCTGGTGGAGGTGCTGAACAAGCGCATGAGAGTGGCGAGGGAGATCGGTCAGTACAAGAAAGAGCATAGAATGCCTGTGCTTCAGATAGGGCGTCACGATGAGATAATGCAGTCGCGTGCGGCTCTGGCTGAGGAGATGGGGATGAGCGGCGATTTCATGCGCACGGTTCTCTCTGTTATCCATGAGGAGTCGGTGCGCCAGCAGATCGAGGTGTTCAACAAGCGATAAAGCGGAGATGAAGATACTGATACTCGGCGCGGGAAAAATGGGGACATTTTTCTGTGATCTGCTGTCGTTTGAGCATGAGGTGGCTGTGTATGACCCGGATCCTCAGCGGCTGCGGTTCACGTACAACACCCAGCGGTTTTCGGATCTCGCGGAGGTGAAGGCGTTTGCTCCCGCCCTTGTGATAAATGCGGCCACGGTGAAGTACACCTTAGATGCTTTCAAGGGGGTGCTTCCTTATCTGCCAGACACTGCCATACTGAGTGATATAGCATCGGTAAAGACGGGGCTTCCGGAGTTTTATGAGACTTGCGGACACCCGTTTGTGTCGACGCACCCGATGTTTGGCCCCACGTTTGCGTCGCTGAGCAATCTCGCTAACGAGAACGCGGTGATAATCGCAGAGGGGGATCATCTTGGAAAGGTGTTTTTCAGAGATCTCTACAACCGTCTCGGGTTGCATATCGAGGAGTACACGTTTGCTGAACATGACGAGACGATCGCTTACTCGCTGTCGATACCGTTTGCGTCGACGCTTGTGTTTGCATCGGTGATGAAGCACCAGGATGCTCCGGGCACAACTTTCAAGCGGCACATGGGTATTGCCAAAGGGCTGATGAGCGAGGATGATTTCCTGCTGAGTGAGATCCTTTTTAATCCTCACACAACTGACCAGCTCGGCAGAATCATGGATCAGCTTTCGGAGTTGCGCGATATAGTGCAGAGCCGCGACAGCGAAAGAATGAAGCATTATCTGGAGCGGGTGAGGGA
>CAYSKE010000078.1:0-3158 GCA_964431465.1 uncultured Muribaculaceae bacterium
CACCGAAGACAGTGAGTGCAGCCTGTCGCGCGCGCACTCCGTCTTTGGCTTACCGATCTGGCTCTCGCTATAGAGCGTCTGACGCTGAAGATTCGACAGACTCACCACATCGGGATCTGCAATCCCGATGTGTCCTACCCCCGCACCGGTCAGATAGGTCAATGCAGCCGCACCGAGTCCTCCCGCGCCCACCACCAGCACTGAGGCATCCAGCAAACGCCGTTGCCCCTCTTCACCAAATTCAGTGAGCATTATCTGACGTGAATACCGCTCAGCAAAGTTATCCATACAAGCATTTTATCAATCAAACACACGATCCCAGTCTTTCCATACTGGCTCACGACCGAGTGCTTTCAAGTCGGCAGCCACCTGATCGGGCGACGTCGGATCACTTATCTCAAACTGCTCAAGAGCATCGGGATAACATGCGTAACCTCCCGGATCAGTTTTTGAACCGGCACTCATGGTTGTCACTCCGAGTGTAGCCATGTTGTTGCGGAACTTATGATTCTCGCGTGTCGAATAGGAAATATCCACATCCGGGTCAAAAATCCGGAATGCAAACGTCAGCTGTGCCAGTTCGCGGTCCGACATTACCACATTAGGTTGAAATCCCGACTCCGACGGTCTCATTCTCGGGAAGTTGACCGAATAGCGTGTCTGCCAGTAATTTTTCCGCAGATACATTAAGTGGCGTGCCATCATGGTCACATCCGTGCGCCAGTCTTCAAGCCCTATCAGCACTCCCATGCCTATCTTATGCACCCCGGCCTGCCCCATCCGGTCAAACCCATCGCACCGCCATTCAAACCGCGACTTCATCCCTGCCGGATGATAAACCTTATATCGGTTGTAATTATACGTTTCCTGAAAGCAAACGACACCATTGAGCCCCGACTGTGTCAGGCGCGCATAGTCCTCGGTTGGCAACGGCATTACCTCTATCGTGAGATTGCTGAAATATGGGCGGCACACTTGCAGAGCCTGTTCTATGTAGTCCGTTCCCGCCACGGCCGGATTTTCCCCCGTCACGATCAGCAAATTCTCAAACGGTCCCATTGCCTTGATAGCCTTACACTCAGCCTCAATTTGCTCCGGAGTGAGCACCACACGCGAAAATTTGTTGTGACGGTTGAAACCGCAGTACACACATGAGTTTGTACATGAGTTGGTTATATACATCGGAATAAACAGGCTCACCGTTTTCCCGAATCTCCGCTCCGTGATAGCCCTGCTTTTCCTCGCCATCACCTCGATATATGGAGCCGCAGCCGGAGAGATCAATGCCATGAAATCGCGGTCATCAAGCCGCTCTTTTCCCAAAGCCCGCTCCACGTCGGCCGCTGTCATGGCCATAATGTCGCGCGTGGTGGTCTCCCAGTCGTAATGCGTTTTTAGATAATCTGAAAACATCGTCAGTCAAGAAATGATGTCAAGGGAGAAGAAGCCACAGCATAGTCACCTGTTGCGCCAAGGCCGGCTTCATAAGCCTCACGCCCTGCTATTGTTGCGGCGGCAAACGCACGCGCCATGCGCACCGGGTCACCGGCAACAGCAATCGCCGTATTCACCAGCACGGCATCGGCGCCAAGCTCCATCGCCTCAGCAGCGTGCGACGGAGCTCCGAGCCCTGCATCCACCACTACAGGCACGCGGCTCTGCTCAATTATTATCTTCAATAATTCGCGCGTCACCAGCCCCTTGTTTGAGCCGATAGGAGCCGCCAGCGGCATCACTGTTGCGGCACCCGCATCCTCAAGCCTCTTGCACAGCACCGGATCAGCCTGAATATACGGCAGCACCACAAATCCCATCTTTGCAAGCTCCTCAGTAGCTTTCAGAGTTTCTACCGGATCAGGAAACAGATATTTCGGATCAGGATGAATTTCCAGTTTAAGAAAGTTTGTTCCGAAAGCCTCACGCGCCAGTTGTGCGGCTAAAATAGCCTCCTCGGCAGTTCTGACGCCCGAAGTATTGGGAAGCAGCTGTATGCCATCGTGCATGATGTGACGCAGCATATCATCCTCACGGTTATCCATGTCAATGCGCTTCATTGCCACTGTCACCATCTGCGACCCCGAGGCTTTCAGTGCAGCCTCCATCAACTCATTCGAACGGAATTTCCCTGTACCGACAAACAGTCGCGACGTAAATTCCCGCCCTCCTATGACAAGATTACCCATATATATTTACTTTATTTTCAACAAAAAGTCTAATGTCTCTACAATTTTTTCAGTCATCTTTGCCGGGTCATCAGCCTTGAGGATTGTACCGCTCACCGCCACGCCTTTCACACCAGTCGTCATGATTTCCGGAATATCCTCAAGTGTTATTCCCCCTATAGCCACAATCGGCACCTCATATCCCTTTTTCCGGCACTCATTCAGAATATTGGAATATCCTTCGACACCGAGCACCGGACTGAGATTTTTCTTGGTCGTAGTGAAGCGAAACGGCCCGAGCCCCACATAATCGGCACCTGCCGCAACAGCCCTCTCCACATCTTCCATTGTATTGGCCGTAGCACCCAATATCTTCCCCGGGCCAAGCAGTTTTCTTGCTTCGGCCACAGGCATATCGTTCTTTCCCACATGCACGCCGTCCACATAATCAAGCCGCGCGGCAAGCTCCACATGATCATCCACAAGCAATATCGCGCGATGCTCGCGACACATCGGCGCGATCCGCTCAGCCGCTTTCTCCACATCTTCGACCGTCGCATCTTTCATGCGCACCTGCACCCACCGGCATCCACCGGCCAGTGCCTGTTCTGCTCCGGCAACCGTGTCGTCAACACCGGCTCCATTAGTTATCAGCTGCAATTTGAATTGCTCCCCCTCTATCCTCCTGCGCCATACCGCTCCAAGCATTGCCGCACCGCCGAAACCAATGCGCTCTACTATCGGCAACCTCTCTTCAGTTATTCCGCCAAGAGCGATGACCTTACGGTTCACGACCACCTTTAGTTCCTCCAAATTGAGAGATCCGCCATAGCCCGGTTTTGATATACTTGGAAATACCGGACTAAGAAACACATAATCCTCCTTCACCCCGGCAATCTCCTCCACCGAGTGCAGCGACCGGCTCACAAGGCCGCTCCATCCTGCCGGCGGCACAGGATTACGCCGGTTAAGATGCACTCCACCTACGCCGAACTC
>CAYSKE010000078.1:3258-9000 GCA_964431465.1 uncultured Muribaculaceae bacterium
CGTATAATCGTCAGCTTCATCCCGTCGACGACCATGAAACTACCCCACTCCTGACGCGGCACGACACGATTGTTCACCGCCACAGCTTGACCCACGCCGGTAAAACCCTCCTGCTTCAGTAAATTTTCAAGAGAAATCCGCTCGCCTTCCACCCGTAGGCTCCGGCCATTCACTACTACTTCCATAACTCCTGTAACATCTTAATTAACAAATGCTATCAAGAGGCGTCGAGAGCAACGCGAGGAGTAGACTTCAAAAAAGTTACTTCAAGATCCTTACGGCGGTACTGACCGCTTCAAGTTCAAAGGGTATGATCTCAGCCGATGCGACCACCGGCACCCCTCTTGAATGAGCATTGCAAATATATACATTATTCTCCGGCATTTCCACATTCCCCGCCAATTTTTTATATCTTTGTGCATCGACAATCCGCTACACGCTCACAGTTATGTGTAAACGCACCGATTGCTTCAACAAATCTGCATTTTCTGACAACGGCCTGAACAGGTTGATGATCACACTTGCATTCATGATTACCGGCATGATGGCAGTTGGTCAGATTGTGGAAAATGATTCGGTTCGCGTTGACTCGGCAACTGTGCGCCCGGTTTACGACACTCCCTACTGGATTCCGTTGTCCGTGCGACTTAATCCGGCTTTCAACCACAATACTACGGAATATTTCGCGAGCAACTCGTTGACGGCCCCCGTGTTCACTCCATCAGTCATTACCCCGGGGCAGATTGCCGCATGGACTCATGGCGGCCTTACCGGCTTCACCTCCTCTCAGTCCATGCCCGGCATGATGGCGATTGAAAGCGGTAGATTATCCGTCCATCAGAATATAGGCGACTTCACTTTCAGTCTCTATGGCGAAGCCGACAAATATGGCTTCTATCACGGTTTGCAGACGTCGCTCGGCGTCGGCGCATCAATGAGTTATGACATCAACGATCGCTTCGGCATCACGATGTTCGGAAGCTACTACACCCCCGTCCGCGCCATGCATCCGGCGATGGCCGGCTATGTCAACATCCCCACTTTCGGCGGGTTTGTCGACTACCGCATCAGCAACCGCTGGGGCGTACAGGTAGGTGCAAAAAGCTACCGCTCAATGATGACACAACGGTGGGAAACACAACCCATCGTCATGCCATATTTCCGACTGTCAAAAAATAAATCCATAGGTGTGGATTTAGGCGGAATACTTTATCAGGTCATGCGCACGACCGGGGGCAAGCGCCACATCGGTAATCCGACACTCCCACCACCTGTACCGCGGCCTTAATCCAGAAAGCGGCGCGTCAGTCCGCCGTAAGCGTCTATGCGGCGGTCGCGCAGGAAAGGCCACCAACGGCGCACCTGTTCGCAGCGCTTCATGTCCACCTCCACCACAACAGCCTCCTCCTTATCGGTGCTTGCGCGATATAGAAACTCCCCCTGCGGGCCGGCCACAAAACTGCTTCCCCAGAAGAGGATTCCCCCTGTCGCTCCCGAGGGATCAGGCTCATGCCCCACGCGGTTCACCGTCACCACAGGCAGCCCGTTGGCCACCGCATGTCCGCGCTGTACCGTCGTCCACGCCTCGCGCTGACGCTCCTGCTCCTCCGCCGTGTCGCTGCTCTCCCACCCTATCGCCGTGGGGTAAATCAATATCTCCGCGCCGCGCAGAGCCATGAGCCTCGCAGCCTCGGGATACCACTGATCCCAGCACACAAGCACCCCGAGCCGCCCCACCGACGTGTCGATCGGCTCAAAGCCCAGATCGCCCGGCGTGAAATAAAACTTTTCAAAATATGCCGGATCGTCGGGAATATGCATTTTGCGGTACTTTCCCGCCACCGATCCATCTTTCTCAAACACCACCGCCGTATTGTGATAAAGCCCTGCGGCTCTACGCTCAAACAGCGACGTCACGATCACCACGCCCGTCTCGCGGGCAAGCGCGCTGTAAAAGTCGGTCGACTCCCCCGGTATCGCCACAGCCTGCCCGCAGGTATCCACGTTCTCAGTCTGGCAGAAGTACAGTCCGTCGTGCAGCTCTTGATTCACAATCAGTTCAGCCCCTTCCGAAGCCAGTTTTCTCACCTTCTCAGCGATACGCTGCTGATTATCACGCGCCTCGGCGCACCCTTTCTGTTGTATAAGTCCTATTTTCATCAGTCGTGGTGATAAGGTTCGCCGCGCAGTATAGTCATTGCGCGGTAAAGCTGTTCGGTAAATATCAGTCGTGCAAGTTCATGCGGGAACGTCAGTTTCGACAGCGACAGTAGCCGTCCCGCCGCGCGGCCATACACCGCCTCCGAGAACCCGTAAGGCCCCCCGATCACAAACACCAGCCGCTTCACGCCGCTGTTCATCTGCCCCTGCAGCATGTCGGCAAGCTGCCGCGATGTCGGTTGCTGCCCCCTCTCGTCGAGAAGCACCACCACGTCGGTCGGCTGCAGCTTCGACAGTATCACAGCCCCCTCAGCCTCCTTCTGCATCTGCGGCGTGGTAGCCTTCGAGGTCTTCACGTCGGGCACGATTATCGTTTCGTAGGGGATGTAGTGTCCGATGCGCTGCGCATAGGTCTTCTCCCCCTGCGCCGCCCACGCCGACTTCACGTTTCCCACTGCTATCAGCACCGCTTTCATCTCTGCCTCACTCTTTATTTCCCGGTGATTATCGCCTTGATTTCATTAAGCTTGTTCAGAGCCGCCACCGGAGTCAGGTTATTGATGTCGAGCCCGAGAATCTGGTCGCGCACCTGACTCAGCACTGGATCGTCGAGCTGGAAGAACGACAGCTGCATCCCTGCAGCATCTTTCTCAGCCTCAGCCAGTCCGCGGCTCACCGACGGCGAGATCTCCCCTGCCCTCCGTTCGCTCTCGAGCTTGCGTAATATCTCGTCGGCTCTCTCGAGTATCTCCTTCGGCATACCCGCCAGTTTAGCCACATGTATGCCGAACGAGTGCGCGCTTCCCCCTTTGGTGAGTTTGCGCATGAACACCACCTTGCCGTCGATTTCCTGCACCGACACATTGTAGTTTGCCACTCGCCCATACATCCCCGCCATCTCGTTAAGCTCGTGATAATGCGTCGCAAACAGCGTCTTCGGCCGACAACGCCGGTTTTCATGTATGTACTCCACAATCGCCCAGGCGATCGAGATGCCGTCGTAGGTCGATGTGCCGCGTCCGAGCTCGTCAAACAGTATCAGCGACCTCTCGCTCATGTTGTTGAGTATAGCCGCAGCCTCGTTCATCTCCACCATGAAAGTCGACTCACCCACCGACAGGTTGTCCGACGCGCCCACACGCGTGAATATCTTGTCGACGATGCCTATGCGCGCCGAGTCAGCCGGCACGAACGATCCTGCCTGAGCCATCAGCGCTATCAGCGCCGTCTGCCTCAGCAGAGCCGACTTACCCGACATGTTGGGCCCCGTTATCATCATCACCTGCTCCCCGTCGTTGTCGAGCTTCACCGAGTTGGAGATATATGGCTCACCCGCCGGAAGCTGACGCTCTATCACCGGATGCCGCCCCTCCTTTATGTCGATCACGAGCGACTCGTCCACCGTCGGGCGCGTGTAGCGGTAGCATTCCGCAGCCTCGGCCAGCGACTGCAGGCAGTCGAGCCTCCCGAGCAGAGTCGCGTTGCTCTGCATAGCCGGGATATACTGCGCCGCCTCCCCCACCAGCATGTTGTAGAGCCGCTCCTCTATGATCTCAATGCGTTCCTGCGCCCCGAGTATCTTCTCCTCATAGGTCTTCAGCTCCGGAGTGATATATCGCTCGGCATTCACCAGCGTCTGCTTCCTTATCCACTCCTGCGGCACCTTCTCCTTGTGGGCGTTGGTCACCTCTATGTAGTAGCCGAACACATTGTTGAATCCGATTTTCAGCGACGTGATGCCAGTTTTCTCAGCCTCCCGTTTCTGTATCATCGCCAGATATTCCTTACCCGACGACGAAATGCTCCGCAGTTCATCGAGCTCGGCATCCACCCCCTCCCTTATCACCGTGCCGCGGTTCACGGCCAGTGGCGGATCATTCACAAGCGTGTTGAGTATCTTTTCCGAAAGCACCGGGCACGGGTTAAGCTGCTCCCCCAGCGTGCGCAGCGACTCATCCGACGCGCCCGAGCATATCCCCCTCAGCGGCTCGATAGCTTTCAGTGCCAGCGCAATCTGCCGCATCTCGCGCGGCGACACGCGCGCCGAAGCCACCTTCCCCACCAGACGCTCCAGATCACCCACCTCATGCAGATGCTCCACCACCTTCTCCCGCTCGCGGCGGTGCCTCACTAAATACCCCACCGCATCCAGCCGGCGGTTTATCGCGGCCGTGTCGCGGAGCGGAAACAGGATCCAGCGCCTTATCATGCGCGACCCCATAGGCCCCGCCGTGTGGTCGAGCACATCGAGCAGCGACTTCCCCTCCTCGCTCCCTGTCGACACAAGTTCCAGATTCCTCACCGTGAACTTGTCGAGCCTCACGCTGTGATCCTCCTCTATGCGCGATATGCGGCTGATGTGCGAGAGGCGGTCATGGTGCGTCACGTCAAGATAGTGCAGCACAGCCCCCGCCGCTATCACCGCAAGCGGCATCCCGTCGATGCCAAACCCCTTCAGCCCCGTCGTCTCAAACTGTTTCAGCAGCCGGTCATGCGCGCTGTCGGTCGTAAACACCCAGTCGTCCAGCTCCGACGTCAGATACTTCATCTGGAAGCTCCCCTCCACCAGCGCGCGGCTCCCCCGCTCCGTCAGCACCTCCTTCGGCGAGAAGCTCCCCAATAGTTTGTCGATGTAGTCGGTGTTCCCCTCAGCCACCATAAACTCACCCGTGCTTATGTCGAGAAGCGCGAGCCCCCACCGCTCCTTGCGGTGAAACACCGAGGCGAGAAAATTATTCTCCCTGTGGTCGAGCGCACTGTCGCCCAGCACCACACCCGGCGTCACGAGCTCCGTTATACCCCTCTTCACCAGCTTCTTGGTGAGCTTCGGATCTTCCAGTTGCTCGGCAATCGCCACCCTTTTCCCCGCTCTCACGAGCTTAGGCAGATAAGTGTCGAGCGCGTGATGCGGAAAACCGGCGAGCTCCACCGACGTCGCCTGCCCGTTGGCACGCTTCGTGAGCGTGATCCCCAGTATCTCCGAGGCGATTATCGCGTCGTCGCCAAATGTCTCATAGAAGTCACCCGACCTGAAAAGAAGCACTGCATCGGGATGCTTGCGCTTCATCTCGAGGTACTGCTTCATCATCGGCGTCTCAACGATCTTCTTAGCCATGCGTCGGCTTCACTTTATCAAAATACAGTTCCAGAGCCTCCCGCGCCGCCACAAACGAACTCAGCCTGTCGGCGAGCACCTCCCGCTCGAGCGTCGGCAGCACAGCCTCCACGTCGGGATTGCGGTAGAAGCGGTCGCGCAGCTGCTCGTTGATGCTCTCATACATCCAGTAGCGCGCCTGCTCCTGACGCCGCACATCGAAGTAGCCGTTGCCCTTCGCAAACTCAAAATAGCGGTCGATCATATCCCACACCTCAGGGATACCCAACTCGAAATAACCCGAGTAGGTCAGCACCTCAGGCTTCCACCCCGACGCCGTGGGCGGAAACAGCTGCAGCGCGCCCTTAAATTGCGCCTGAGCCAGCTGCGCGCGTGCCACATTGTCGCCATCGGCCTTGTTGATCACGATGCCGTCGGCCATCTCCATGATGCCGCGCTTTATCCCCTGCAGCTCGTCGCCGGTGCCC
>CAYSKE010000079.1:0-8963 GCA_964431465.1 uncultured Muribaculaceae bacterium
ATTGGTGTCATCGAAACGCAGATTGCATGTGCCGCCGAATTTCTCAGCCACACCGAAGTCCATGCAGATGGCCTTGGCGTGTCCGATGTGGAGGTAGCCGTTGGGCTCGGGCGGGAAACGGGTGTTGAGACGTCCGCCGTTCTTGCCGGCAGCAAGGTCGTCGGCTACAAGCTGTTCTACGAAATTAAGGCCTTTCTTCTCGGCGCTTTCTTCCTGTGGTATTGTCGTATCTGCCATTGCGAGATAATTTATGTCAATTTGGTTTTTTTACTTATTGCAAAGTTAATAGAAATAGCGGCTTTTTCCAATAACTGAACAATATAATTGACACCGTGATCTCAACGCTTGTCGGTATTCCCTTCATAAAAATTGACATAGGCGCGATTCACCAGCCGCGTGCCTCCGGGAGTGGGGTAGTCGCCTGAGAAGTACCAGTCGCCGGGATGACCGGGGATGGCCGTGTGCAGTCCTTCGAGTGTCTGATACACGATCTTAATCTCGGCTTCGGCGTGATCAGGTTTCAGCATCCCGGCTATCTTATCAGAGATCTCTTCGTCGCTGAACGGCTCATAAATCATCTTCACACAGTTGGTCTGCTCGGTGGCCGGTTTCTCAAGCTCCTCAAGACAACGGCGGTACACAGCCTCCAGCCTGTCCTCCATGCCACGCTCTTTAAGCAACTCTACAGCGGCTCTGAAAGCGATAAACTCACCCATGCGCGACATGTCGATGCCATAGCAGTCGGGGTAACGCACCTGAGGCGACGACGACACCACTACGATGCGGCGCGGATGCAGGCGGTCGAGCATCGAGAGGATCGACTGTTTCAGCGTGGTGCCGCGCACGATGCTGTCGTCGATTACCACAAGGTTGTCGACACCGTTTTTAATGCAACCGTAGGTCACATCGTAGACGTGTGCCGCAAGGTCGTTGCGTGAAGTGCCTTCGGCTATGAACGTGCGCAGTTTTATATCCTTGATCGCAACCTTCTCCACGCGCAGTTTCTTACCCAAAATCCTGTCGATCGACTCATGAGAGAGTGTGCCCTCACCGAGCGCCTTGTGCAGCTCCTCGGCTTTACGACGGTTAAGCTCCCGCTCAAGCTCCTCGCACATGCCTATGAAAGCAACCTCGGCCGTATTGGGTATAAACGAAATTACCGTATTTTCAAGATCGCCGTCGACGGCGCGGAGTATGTCGGGGATAAGCTGGTGTCCGAGGCGTTTACGCTCCTGATATATATCGGCATCGCTGCCACGTGAGAAATAAATACGTTCAAACGAACAGCGGCGGTTCTCCCCCTCGCCGAGAACATCTATAATCTCAATATCGCCGTTTTTCTTAACCGTGATGGCACTTCCGGGTGTGAGCTCATTCACCTGATTGCGCCGCACGTTGAACACCGTCTGTATCACGGGGCGCTCCGATGTCACCACAACCACTTCGTCGTCGTAATAGTAAAATGCCGGACGGATGCCGTTGCTGTCGCGCATGGCAAACATATCGCCCGATCCGGTGGCACCGCATATCACAAACCCACCGTCCCAGTCGGGCGACGCGCTTTTCAGAACCGCCGACAGGTCGATATTGTCCTCAATGGCAATCGTGAGCTCGGGATTGGGAAGCGTGTCGCGGAAACGACGGTACTGGTTGTGGTTTTCTTTGTCGAGAGCATAGCCGAGTTGCTCCAGCAGCACTATGGTGTCGGAGTAGAGGCGGGGATGCTGCCCGGTCTCGACGATAGAGCGGAACACCTCATCGACATTGGTCATGTTGAAGTTGCCACACAACAGCAGATTGCGCGACCGCCAGTTGTTGCGGCGCAGAAACGGATGCACGTATGATATGCCGCTTTTGCCTGTGGTGCTGTAGCGGAGATGTCCCATGTAGATCTCGCCAATAAACGGCACGTAGCTTTCCACATACTCAGGCTCGAGCGTCGAGAGGTTTTCCTTGCGCAACCGCTCGCCCACGGCTGAGAATATCTCGGAAATCGCCCCCGAACCGAGCGCACGCTCTCTGAACACATATTCATGTCCCGGAGTGGCATGCATTTTCACGACTCCTATTCCGGCACCCTCCTGACCGCGGTTGTGCTGTTTCTCCATGAGCAGATACAGCTTGTCGAGTCCATAGGTGTACGTGCCGTATTTTTCTTTGTAGTAGGCGAGTGGCTTGCGCAGGCGCACCATTGCCACGCCGCATTCATGTTTTATCTGTTCCACAATGCTGGGATTTCAGTGTCGTGCTTTAGAAAAGAGAGGAGAGGGTGCGTCATCGTAACATCTGACACACCCTCTCTCTTAGTGATGGGTTCTTAAAAGGGTGGATGCGTCAGCGTATGAAAAGCAGCTCCCTGTATTTCGGGAGAGGCCACATCTCGTTGTCCACCATAAGCTCAAGTTTGTCGATGTGATAGCGTATCTTCTCCATGCACGGCACCACATTGTCGTGATAGGCGATAGCTTTCTCGCGCTCGCTCTTGATGCGGTTGGCCTCCTTGCGGGCCTGTGTCATCTTCTCCACTTCGTTGCGTATCACGGTCATGTGTTCGGCCATGTGCTCGATTGAATCAAGGTCGCCGGCCGAGATGTGTTTACCCTGCTCGCCGGGGAAGAGAGTGCGCAGTTTCACGAGATTGTCGACCAGAAGCGACTGATACCGGGTGGCTACGGGAAGCACATGATTGAGTGCGAGATCACCGAGCACGCGCGACTCGATCTGCACCTTCTTGGTGTACATTTCCCATTTCACCTCGTTGCGGGCTTCAAGTTCGACCGATGAGAACACACCCGTGCGAGAGAACA
Source organism: uncultured Muribaculaceae bacterium (assembly GCA_964431465.1). Lineage (GTDB taxonomy): Bacteria > Bacteroidota > Bacteroidia > Bacteroidales > Muribaculaceae > JAFLTL01. Next base: position 2,808 of record CAYSKE010000079.1, read on the forward strand.
TCTCTACGCTTTCAGGGCGCAGATATGCGTCGAAAATCTTGGGAACGCTTGTCTCGCAGTCGAGGCCGCGGCGTGCGGCTTCCTCCTTCCACTCGTCGCTGTAGCCGTTGCCGTCGAAATGGATGTTCTGCGACTCAATGAGTATCTCGCGCACTTCGGCAAGAATTGCGCGGTTGAGCTCCTCGCCGGCAGCCAGACGCTTCTGCACCTTTCCGTAGAAAGTCTCAAGCTGATCGGCCACGGCAGCATTCAGTGCGATAAGAGCCGAGGCGCAGTTGGCCGACGAACCCACGGCACGGAACTCGAAGCGGTTGCCCGTGAAAGCAAAGGGGGATGTGCGGTTACGGTCAGTGTTGTCCACCATGATTTCGGGAATCTGGTGCACGCCTATCTTCACCCCTTCTTTTCCTGCGAAGTCGAGAGTCTCATCGCCGTTGACGATGTGGGTGAACAGGTCGGAGAGCTGACGTCCGGTAAACACCGAGATGATTGCCGGAGGAGCCTCGTTGGCACCGAGACGGTGAGCGTTGGTAGCCGATGCGATGGATGCTTTCAGCAATCCGTTGTGGCGGTGTACGGCAGCCATTGTGTTGGCTACGAATGTCACGAACTGAAGATTCTCGGCCGGAGTCTTGCCGGGGGCGAAAAGCAGCGTACCGGTGTCGGTGCCGAGGCTCCAGTTGTTGTGCTTGCCCGAACCGTTGATGCCTGCAAACGGCTTCTCATGGAAAAGAACGCGGAAGTTGTGGCGGCGTCCCACCTCGGTCATCAGCGACATCAGCAGCAGATTGTGGTCGTTGGCGAGGTTGGCTTCCTCAAACACCGGTGCAAGCTCAAACTGGTTGGGCGCTACCTCGTTGTGGCGTGTCTTGGCAGGAATGCCCAGACGGTGAGCTTCGATCTCGAGATCAAGCATGAATGCCTCCACGCGCTTGGGGATAGAACCGAAGTAGTGATCCTCAAGCTGCTGGTTTTTGGCGCTCTCGTGTCCCATGAGGGTGCGACCTGTGAGCACAAGGTCGGGACGGGCGGCAAAGAGAGCCTCATCTACAAGGAAATACTCCTGCTCCCAACCCAGATAAGAGCACACATGCTTCACTTCGGGGTCAAAGAGCTGTGCCACCTTGGTTCCTGCACGATCCACGGCGTTGAGCGCGCGCAGCAGGGGAGTCTTGTAGTCGAGCGACTCACCGGTGTAGGATATGAAGATTGTAGGGATACAAAGGGTCTGATCCAGAATGAACGCCGGCGACGATATGTCCCATGCCGAGTAGCCGCGTGCCTCGAAGGTGTTGCGTATGCCACCGTTGGGGAAACTCGATGCGTCGGGCTCCTGCTGCACGAGAAGTTTACCGTTGAATTCCTCGACTACGCCGCCTTTGCCGTCGTGCTCGATGAAAGCGTCATGCTTCTCGGCAGTGCCATCGGTAAGGGGGTGGAACCAGTGGGTGTAGTGACGTGCACCGTTGTCTATTGCCCAGCGCTTCATGCCGGCTGCAACGCTGTCGGCGAGATCGCGCGGAAGCGGCTCCTTCATGTCGATAGCTTTCACCAGAGCGTCATAGGTGTGCTTCGGGAGGTACTCAAACATCTTCTGACGGTTGAATACAAGTGAGCCATAATAGGTTTCAGGCCTTTGGGCGGGGATGTCGACGTGCACGGCCTTGCGTGCCATTGCTTCCTCTACCGCTTTGAATCTGAGATCTGACATAGGGTATTTATAGAGTGAATGGATCTTTCTTGTTATAAATGAGAGAGGGCTGCGCCGTGGTGACGGGCAGCCCTCGCAGGTTAAATCTTTAGTGCTTTCAGACGCTCGACAGCTTCCGAGGTCGATTCGTGACTGCTGAAGGCCGTGAGGCGGAAGTAGCCTTCGCCCGAGGGGCCGAAGCCGACGCCGGGGGTGCCGACGACATTTGCATCATGGAGAAGGCGGTCGAAGAATTCCCACGACGAAAGTCCGTCGGGAGTCTTGAGCCACACGTAGGGAGCGTTGACACCGCCTACGGCGTCGATGCCGATGCTCTTGAGACCGTCGAGAAGCATGGCGGCATTCTTCATGTAGTAGTCGATAGTCTCTCTTATCTGTTTCTGCCCACGTGAGGTGTAGATTGCGGCAGCACCGCGCTGCACCAGATAGGACGCACCGTTGAATTTTGTGGTCTGGCGGCGGTTCCAAAGCGGGTTAAGATATACTTCCTTTCCGTTGGCGTCAACACCTTTCAGCTCTTTAGGCACTATCACATATCCGCAACGCAGACCGGTGAATCCGGCAGTCTTCGAGAAGCTGCGGAACTCGATGGCGACTTCTCTCGCACCCTCGATCTCATAGATGGAGTGAGGCACATTCTCCTCGGTGATGTAGGCTTCATAAGCCGAGTCAAAGAGGATGAGCGAGCCGTTGGCGCGGGCGTAGTCTACCCACACTTTCAGCTGGTCGCGTGTCAGGGTGGTGCCCGTCGGGTTGTTGGGGTAGCAGAGGTAGATCACGTCGGGTCGACGCTCAGGCAGAGCCGGAACAAACGAGTTGCCGGCCGTGCAGGGCATATACACGATATTGCTCCATTTCTGTCCGTCGAACTCTCCGGCACGTCCAGCCATCACGTTGGTGTCGACATACACCGGATAGACCGGATCGGTCACGGCTATAATGTTGTCGATCGACAGTATGTCGCCGATATTGCCGGTGTCGCTCTTGGCACCGTCGCTCACAAATATCTCATTGAGATCGACATTGATGTCGCGCTTGTGATAGTCGTTTTCGGCGATGCAGGAGCGCAGGAAATCGTAGCCCTGCTCCGGGCCGTAGCCATGGAATGTGGCTGCGTCGGCCTGATCGTCGACAGCATTGTGCAGAGCGTCGATCGCCGCAGGGATAATCGGGCGTGTCACATCGCCGATACCCATGCGTATGATTTTTGCTTCGGGATTCTCCTTCTGGAAAGTGTTGACGCGACGTGCTATCTCGGTGAAAAGATAGGTCGCGGGGAGCTTGCAGTAATTATCGTTGACTTTGAACATTGTTTTATTTCTGACGTGGATAGATGCCCGTAAACACCGTGGTGGCGCTTCCGGTCATGTAAACGTGGTTGTCGTCGGGGTTCCAGAAAATAGTCAGGTCGCCTCCGAGCAGATGGATTGTCACGGTGCGTCCGGTGCGTCCGGTAGTGATTGCCGCAACAGCTGTGGCGCATGCGCCTGTTCCGCATGCCATGGTCTCGCCGCTTCCGCGCTCCCACACCCTCATGTTGATCTCGGTAGGGGATACAACCTTTGCAAACTCGATGTTGGCGCGGTCGGGCCACATAGGATGTATCTCCAGTTCGCGACCGGTCACGTGCACGTCCGGACTCTCGTTCTCATAAAAGATCACTCCGTGCGGGTTGCCCATCGACACTGCGGTTACGGCAAGGCGTCCGCCGGTTGTGGTGTCGATCGCAGCTTCGATCATCTTCTCTCCATCATATTTCACCGGCACTTGGGCGGCGATGAGATCAGGTTCGCCCATGTCAACCGTCACCTCGGCTATCTTCCCGTCGGTGCCGGGACGGAGAGTCAGATACTTTATGCCTGAATTTGTGTCAACCGCAATCTCGGTTTTCGATGTCAGGCCATTGTCATAGACATATTTTCCTACACAGCGTATGCCGTTTCCACACATCTTTGCCTCCGAGCCGTCGGCATTGAAAATGCGCATCTTGAAATCGGCAACTTCCGACGGGAGAATAAGGATGATACCGTCGCCACCGACGCCGGTGTGACGGTCACTCATTTCTATCGAAAGTTCTTCAAGTCGGTCGGGAGTGTGGGTGGTGCAGTCGATATAGACATAATCATTGCCTATACCGTGCATCTTTGTGAATCTTATTTCTTCCTTCATCTGAGAGAAATTGAACATTGAAAGCCTTTATGGGCTTTTAATGCGTGCAAATATAAGCATGTTTTTTTAATTTTGCTCCAACTTAATCCCGTTTTTTATGCGAATAATAAGAGGTAAATATGGACGCCGACGCTTTGATGTGCCTAAAAACATCACGGCCAGACCCACTACTGACTTTGCAAGAGAGAATATCTTTAACGTGATCGAAAACATTATCGATCTTGAGGAAGGCCCGACGGCGCTCGACTTGTTTGCTGGCACGGGAGCCATAACGTGGGAATTTGTGTCGCGCGGATGCTCCAAGGTCACTGCCGTGGAGCAGGCACCCGTTCAGTGCCGGTTTATTTCGGAAGTCAAGACAAAACTTGCCGATGAAACGCTCACACTCATCCGGGGCGACGTGTTTAAGTTTATCCGCACGGTCAAGACACCTTATGACATTGTTTTCGCCGATCCTCCTTACGATCATCCGCAGTTTGAGAGTGTTCCTGAGCTTGTCATGAAATCAGGGGCAGTGAAGTCCGGCACTATTTTTGTGCTTGAACACTCCTCAAAGCGCGATTTCTCTGCCTTACCCGGCTTTGTAGAAAAACGCGTCTACGGCAGTGTTAATTTCTCCATCTTCCGCATTCCCGATATGTCCTGAGCGTGGGGTTCAGGGCATAACATAGCATGTAAAGAGTGAGGCGTTATCTCACCTGATAGAGCTTGCCGCCGACGATGTAGATGCCGGGGGAGAGGTCGCGCGTTGCAGCTGAGAAGGGGACGTTGCGCCTCACAAGGACTCCTCCGAGAGTATAGACGTTGACAATTCTATCGGGAGAATCCGATGAAATTTCTTTCAGGGCGCCGGTGATGCCGCTACCGATTTCTTTGTTGTCATCATCGTTAGCATTATTTTTTTCGCCATCATCATCGCCTTTGTTCTCGCTATTATCATCGCTATTCTCACCGTCGTTATTATTGTTGTCGTCATCCTCTTTTGTGCCATTATCTTCTTTATCGTCGTCATCGCCCGGGTCGTCGCTATTGTCAGGCTCCTCGTCGTCATCGTTTTCGATCGTTATGTCAACCGGCCGTGTGCCGACGGTGATAAGGCCGTCAGATAATCTTGCATACACGCCGTTAAGACTTCGCAGGAATGTGTAGACTCCCGAAGTGTGGTTATAGTCCGTTCCTTCACTAAGCTCCGTCCCCTCACGATCATACCATTTGACCGAAATACCGTCAGCAGTAGTGCCAAGTGTGATTTCGTTTCCATTAGTCACAGAAACCTGCATGGGCTCCTGTGTACCGGCAGTGACTTTAATATTCTCTAAATCATCGTTGTTGATGATGAGCGTTCCGGGCAATAGATTGTTGCCCGACACATCCAGGCTTGTAAGTTCCGTAAGTTCGCTGCCGATCGCAAGTCGGTTTACACCAGCGTCTTTAAGCGCGATTCCGGTGATACTCTCAGGATAGTCGCACAAAACAGTTCCACCGTCTCCATCAAGAAGCAAATCAACGCGACCTGTTTGTCCGTTAGCCTCCGATTTACCGCATTTGACGCGACAAGTGCCTGATAATGTAAGTGTCATCTTGTTGCTTTGCGCTGTATTTTCTGCAAAATTCACCGTCGCGACAAGACGCGTCACCGCGCGCACCACATAAAGATTCACACCCTGAATGTCTACTACGACATCATAAAGCGGATTGTCCTTTAGTTCAGGCATATCTGCAGCGTAAACGCCTTCTTCAATGCGTGCATTATCCCATGTCCATGACTCGATAACGGCTGCCGGTTTATCCTCGCCGACAAGTCCTTCAACATCATACTCAACCGCTGGGAGTGAGGTCGCATCATCTTCAATAGTAGCACTTTTTGCCTTGGCTGTCACTTTGCGTCTACCAACCTCAATCTGCCGCACACCGCCATTCGTAAACTCAACTCCGTCGCATAGGGCAGTGATTTCCACTGTTCCGACTCCCACGGGATAGAGCAACGTACCTTCGACTTTCAGTACCGATTCATCGGATGAGCGGTATCGGATATCGCTACACTTCGCGGCAATATCGGCGTCGATAACTGACATGTCAATCGTGGAGTCGCCATAACTTATTGTAGTGTCGATGGATGGTAGCTCAATCTCCGGACCGGCAACGGTCGGTGCCGTTGAACCATAGACAAATACCATTCCGTCGCCCACAGCACCTGAAGCACATTTGATCACCCAAGTCTCGTTATCGCTATCAGTCACTCTGATGCTGCTTAACGTCGCTTCTTGTGAAAGACG
>CAYSKE010000080.1:0-8958 GCA_964431465.1 uncultured Muribaculaceae bacterium
AAAAGTGCAGAGCGCGCTTCTCGAGGCAATGCAGGAACGTCAGGTGACTATCGGAGACCACACATTCGCACTCGATGAGCCGTTCCTCGTCATGGCTACCCAGAACCCCATTGAGCAGGAAGGCACCTATCCTCTTCCCGAGGCACAGGTCGACCGTTTCCTGCTGAAAGTTATTATCGGGTATCCCTCGAAAGAAGAGGAGAAAGTGATCGTAAGACAGAACCTGAGCAATGAAAAGAAACGCATAGTGCCGCTTCTCCGTCCCGAAGAAGTCATTGAGGCTCAAAAAGTAGTCGAGCAGATCTATATTGATGAGAAGATCGAGCGCTATATCGTCGACATCGTGTTTGCGACACGTTTCCCGGCTGATTTCGGTCTCTCGGATCTCAGCTCCATCATTTCATTCGGTGCTTCGCCGCGTGCTTCTATCTCTCTTGCCAAAGCAGCCAAAGCATACGCATTCCTGCGTCAGCGCGGTTACGTGATTCCCGAGGATGTGAGAGCAATCTGCCACGATGTACTCCGTCACCGTATCGGTCTGACCTACGAGGCAGAGGCCAACAATATCACTTCGGACGAGGTTATTTCCGAAATTCTTGATAAGGTTGAAGTGCCCTGATGCACCTCGACCGATAAGTCGCTAACAAGCAAAGATGCAAACCGTGATTGACCTCATGCCGAGGTCTTTCCCTGTATCATAATTTTATGGATGCCAAAGAACTGCTGAAGAAGGTCAGAAAGATCGAAATAAAAACCCGCGGACTGTCGAACAACGTGTTTGCGGGAGAGTATCATTCGGCTTTCAAAGGACGCGGCATGACTTTCTCTGAGGTCAGGGAATATCAATATGGCGATGACATAAGGGATATTGACTGGAATGTTACCGCCCGTCATAACCGCCCCTATGTGAAAGTCTACGAGGAAGAACGTGAACTGACGGTGATGTTGCTTGTCGACGTTTCGGCGAGTCGCCTGTTTGGTGCGGTGGGTATGGAGAAGCGCGAGATGATAGCCGAAATATCGGCGACTATCGCGTTCTCGGCCATCCACAACAATGATAAGGTCGGGGTGATTTTCTTCTCGGACAAGATCGAGAAGTTTATCCCTCCGAAGAAAGGCAGAAAACATATCCTTTTCATCATCAGTCAGCTGCTCGACTTTGAGCCTGAGAGCAAAGGCACAGATATCGCCACTGCTCTCACCTTCTTTGCCGATGCTCTGAAGAAGAGGTGCACCACAATTCTGATCTCAGACTTTATCGATACACACGACTACTCCCGTCCACTGACTATCGCGTCGGGTAAGCATGATCTGATAGCTGTGCAAGTCTACGATAAACGAGACTCACAGCTGCCTGATGTGGGACTGATGCGAATATCGGATCTTGAGAAAGGACGTAGCCGCTGGATCGATACATCGGACAGCTCGACCCGCCGGACTTACAACAAATGGTGGTATGACCGCCAGAATAAAATGATGGAGGTTTTAAGCCGCAATGGTGTCGATCTCGCGTCGATCTCAACCGACGAGGATTATGTGAAAGCACTCATGGGGCTGTTTAAGCGTCGTGGAGTGGGCAGATAATGTAGAATAAAAGAGGCTGTATAGAGAAAGTAAACAACCTTCTTAATTAATCGCAGAATATAATGTCATCAAAAGTGTTCCGACATATATTGTTAACAGGGCTTTTTGCCGTTCTGAGCTTTCCGCTGACAAGTGGAAAGAATCCTGATGTGAGTGTCAAGGTCGAGCTTGATTCGGCGGTGCTCATGATGGGACGGACGACTCCGCTGCATGTGGAGATACTTCAGCCGCAGGGCGCGCAAGGTATGCTTCTGATTCCGGCTGACACGCTCATGACAAATGTCGAGATCGCTCATGCAGGTTCTGACGATACGATCAAAAGCGGTGCGGCCGACCAGCTTGAACAAATCAAGCGAATGATAATCCTGCAATCGTTTGATTCGGGATTGTATCGTTTGCCGCCGCTTGCCTATCTGACCGATGAAGGTGACACGGTGTACTCCAACACTGTCACTCTCAAGGTGCTTCCCGCCAATGTCGACTCGCTGACCACGATCCACAGTATGGCTGATGTAGCCAACGGCGGCTGGAAATGGTATGACTGGCTTCCGGATTTCATCATTGATTACTGGGGATGGATCCTTGTGTGCCTGCTGATTATAGCCGGTGGCGTGTGGACATGGCTTGTGATGAAAAAGAAAGTGTCGATGCCGCTTGCCCACAAGCCGAAGCCCGTTTCGCCATACGAGGCAGCTATTGCCGGTCTGGAGCAACTTAAGGAGGAGCACCTCTGCGAAAATGGCAGAGAGAAGGAATATTATACACGCCTTACCGATATCCTGCGCCGTTATCTCGACGGCCGCTTCGGAATCAATGCTATGGAGATGACCTCATCCCAGATATTGCGGGCTCTTGAGAAACAGCCTGACACACGCGAGCACAAGAGCATGATGCAACGTGTGCTTGAAATGGCTGATTTTGTGAAATTCGCAAAAATGCGTCCTATGCCTGATGACAATGTCGCATCATGGAACAGAGCGGCACAGTTTGTGGAGGAAACCAAACCTGCTCCCGAGCCTGTCGCCGAGGAAACGGATGAAGCATCGGAGCAAGATAAGGCAAATGAGAATCATAATGATGTGAAGTCATGATACAGTTTGCACATCCGGGCCTTTTATGGCTATTGACAATATTGATACCACTGATTGTGTGGTATGTGATGAAGCGTCGCAATGCTTACCCGTCGCTTTCGGTGAGCACTACGCTTCCTTTCAAGAGCAGACGGTTGCCGCTGCGTGCCATCATGCTGCACGGGCTGTTTCTGCTCAGACTGATGGCTATTGCCTGTGTGATCGTGGTGCTTGCCCGCCCGCAGACACGCGACAGCTGGCGCACGTCGCAGACCGAGGGAACGGATATCATCCTTGCCCTTGACATATCGTCGTCGATGCTCGCCCGTGACTTCAAGCCTGATCGTCTGGAAGCAGCGAAGGAGGTTGCAAACAAGTTTGTGGCCGGGCGTGAGGCCGATAACATGGGTCTTGTGATATTTGCGGCAGAAAGTTTCACCGGTATGCCTATGACAACCGACCGCGCCGCCCTCACCAACTATATATCCTCGATAGAAATGGGGATGCTTGACGATGGAACGGCGATCGGCGACGGACTTGCCACGGCAATCAACCGAATAAAGGACGGTAAAGCGAAGAGCAAGAGTATCATATTGCTCACCGACGGTTCAAACAATACCGGTAATGTTGCTCCTATCACTGCTGCTGAAATCGCGAAGAAGCTTGGAATCAAGGTGTACACGATCGGCGTCGGTAAGAACGGCAATGCACCGTACCCGATGCAGAACATGTTTGGACGCATAGAGTATGTGAGCACTCCGGTCGTGATTGATGAGGTGACACTTAAGGAGATAGCTTCAATTACAGGAGGCAAGTATTTCCGTGCCACCGACAACAGTGTGCTGAAAGACATCTTTGAGGAAATCGACAGTCTTGAAAAGACCGAGATGGATATCAAGCATTTCAGCCACACGGAAGATAATTATCTAATATGGGCTCTGATAGCACTCGGGCTGCTGACTCTTGAAATGACGTTGAGACAGACGGTGCTCAGGACTATTCCTTAGTAATGTAAATTTACCAATACTATGTTTAGTTTCGCACATCCCGGGCTTTTGTATCTGTTGCTGCTTCTGCCAGCGATGGCCGGACTCTTTCTGCTTGCCCGCATAGCCCGCAGACGTAAACTGGAGAAGTACGGCCGACTGGCGTCGCTTGCTCCACTCATGCCGGATGCTTCTCCCTATAAACCTTGGATAAGACTGACTCTGCAACTGATCGCTCTGGCGGCTCTGATCATCGCTGTGGCTCGTCCGCGCTTCGGCGAGAAGGAGGAGACCGAGCGGTCGGAAGGTATCGAGGTAATGATCGCGATGGACGTGTCGAGATCGATGCTCGCTTCGTCGAGCGACGACCCTTCGGGAATATCTCGTCTGGAAAGAGCAAAGTTCATTCTATCGAAACTTATTGACCGTCTTGATAAGGATAAGGTCGGTCTGGTCGTTTTTGCCGGTGAAGCCTACACTCAGCTTCCGATTACTACCGATTTTGTTTCGGCAAAGATGTATCTGAACGATATAAACACCGAGATGGTGCCGTCGCAGGGCACTGCGATAGGCACTGCGATAGGCATGGCTCTCAATGCTTTCACTCCTGACCCTGATGCCGGTAAAGCTATCATAGTGATAACTGACGGCGAGAATCACGAGGGAAATGCAATAGAGATGGCTCAGCAAGCCAAAGAGCGTGGCGTACAGGTGGATGTGATCGGCGTGGGCTCGGCAAAGGGTGCTCCGATCCCTATCAATCCGTCGAGAGGGGAGTATCTGAAGGATTATGACGGTCAGCCTGTGACGACCGCCCTCAACGAGGCTATGGCGCGTGAGATCGCAGCAGCCGGTGACGGTGTCTACATCAACGGCGCTTCATCGTCGGCACTGAGTGAACTGGTGTCGCAGCTCGACAATCTGCAGAAATCAGAGTTAACACATGTGACTTACAAAGCGAGTGCTGAGCAATTCCCGATATTCGGCTGGATAGCACTTGTCTTTTTAGTGATAGATATATTTGTCCTTGACCGGAAGATAAGCTGGCTCAAAAGGATCAATTTCTTTACAAAGGAGAATTGATTATGCGCAGAATATTGAAAATAGCACTTCTTTTTGTCGCCGGAGCGTCGTTGACTGTCCCCGCCGCGTGGGGGCAGCAGTCGGCTTCGTCGGGAAAACGTGAGCGCGGATATATAAGAGAGGGCAACAAGCTCTACAATGACAAACGCTACCCCGAGGCGGAGGTGGCTTACAGGAAGGCATTGCAGGAGAATGAGTACTCGGAAGTGGCTATGTATAACCTTGCCTCGGCTCTGATAAGACAGGCATCGCTTGCTGCCGGAGCGGAGGATGGTCAACAAAATAATCCTGCTGTCGAGGCTCAAAAGCTATTCACGGATCTTGCCGCGAATGCGGCTGACGTGAAGTTAGCTGAAAACTCGCTCTATAATCTTGGCAATATGGCTTTCAATCAGGAGCAATATGAGCAGAGCATCGACATGTACAAGCGGGCTCTGCGCAAGAACCCTGACAATGACAAGGCTCGTGAGAATCTCAGACTGGCTCAGCTGAAACTTGAGGAACAGCAGAATCAGGATGATAATCAGGATCAGGACCAGCAGAATGATCAGAATCAAGATCTGCAAAATGATCAGAACCAAGATCAACAGCAGAATCAAGACCAGAATCAGGATCAAAACCAAGACCAGAATCAGGACGAGAATCAGGATCAGCAGAATGACCAGAACCAGAGTCAGGATCAGCAGCAGAATCAGGATCAGGAGCGCAAGGATGATAAAAACGGCATAAGCGACCGAAATGCCGAGCAAATCCTGAAGGCGATGGAGAATGAGGAGAATGCAACTCGCCGCAAGATCGAAGCCCGCCGCACTCAGGAGGAGAAGAAAAACGCTTCAAAGAAGAAGACTGATAAACCTTGGTAAAATTAAATGAGTTGTAAAAGAATAGAGATGGAATCAACTCAGGGATATAAAAGGATATGTGCCATCGCACTCAGTGTCATTGCCTTCTCGGTAGTGACACTTTGGGCTGATGTGAAGTTCAGTGTGCTGCCTCCACGCAATGTGATCGAGGGTAACAAGTTTAATGTTACTTTCCGTCTGGAAAATGCCGAAGGCAACGGACTGAAAGTGTCGGAGATAAACGGGTGTACGTTTCTCTACGGCCCGTCGACATCGACACAGCAGTCTTACCAGTATATCAACGGACGCACGACTTCGCAAAAGACGGTGGACTACTCGTTTGTCTACAAGGCCGGAGCGGCAGGGGAGTACACTATCCCGGCAGCCTCGATTCAGGTAGACGGAAAGACATATAAGACGGAACCGCTAACATTCAAGGTGATACCGACCGACAGCAGTGCGCAGGGTAGCGACCCGGGACAGAGCGGCGTGCGCGTAGACGATGCTTCGACCCACACGTCGGATAAGGCTGTGGGAAAGGAGGATGTGTTTGTGCGCATCATACCGTCGCGCACCACGGTCTATGAGGAGGAACCGATAGAATGCGTGATAAAGCTTTACACTAAATATCAGATAGGCAGTTTCATGTCGGTCTCGCAGCCGAATTTTGACGGCTGCCTTATCGATGAGATTGCCGTGCAGCCTGCCCTGAACGAGATAGAGCATTACAATGGTCAGAATTACATGACCGCCATACTGAAGAAAGTGCTAGTGTTCCCGCAGAAGTCGGGTAAGCTCACTTTCAACTCAGGTAAATATGACATTTCGGTAGTGCAATATGAGCGTGTGGGTGGCGGCTTCTTCTCCACTAATATACCGGTTGAAAAGGAGATACACGTGGCTCCGGGCGATCTCACGGTAAATGTCACTCCTCTTCCCGAACCTCAGCCTGAGGGATTCACCGGTGCTGTAGGACAATTCACGGCGGAGAGCCGCATCAGCAGCGAGACACTGCGCACCAATGAGGCCGCTTCGATGACAATAACGATTTCGGGCGTCGGTAACATACGCTATATCAAGGCTCCCGAGGTTGATTTCCCGGCAGATTTCGAGCAGTATTCTCCACGCACTGACATTGATGCCAATGTGGTGGGAAATAATGTGAGAGGTAAGGTCACGGTTGAGTACACGTTTGTGCCTCAGACTCCGGGTGACTACACGATTCCTCCCACGGAATTTGTGTACTTTGATCCGTCGAAGAAGGAGTATGTGACAATTCCGCTTCCCGAACGAAACATCAAAGTGGCTAAGGGAGTGGGAACGTCGACGTCGAACGTGCAGGTGGAACAAAAGGACATCAAGGCGGAGATGACTGACATACTTCACATCAAACAAAATGTGAATGACCTGAAGACTTCACGCAGCCTGTATGTGCACTCGGTGTGGTACTGGTCGATATGGGTGATTCTGGTGGTGATGCTTGCCGGAACCATATTCTACACCCGCAAGATCACGAAACGCAATGCCGATGTGGCCGGACGCAGACTTGCGAAAGCCGGCAAGGTGGGTAAAAAGCGATTGAAACAGGCTCAGGCTTATCTGAACGGCGACGACTCCAAGTCGGCCGACAAGTTCTATGAGGAGGTGCTGAAAGCTATGTGGGGCTATATCGGTGACAAGTTCAGAGTGCCTTCATCGCAGCTGACACGCCAGAACATTTCGGCAACTCTGTCGGCACACAATGTGTCGGAGGAAACAATCGGACAAGTAGTGAGAGTGCTTGACGAGTGTGAAATGGCCCGCTACACTCCCTCGTCGACTTCGGCGGATGCACGACGTGATGTGCTCGAACAGGCACAGCAGGCAATCGACAGCCTTGAGAAAACCAAATGAAAGTGGATTAGTGGAGACTACTGAACAATGAAGAAAGAAGATATATTTAAGGGTGTTGCGAAGCTCGTCATGGTTGCTGCGCTCTCAGCGGCAGCCCCGACAGCAGGAGCTGACAATGCTGTGATAAACCGGGCGGATTCGGCATATCTTGCCGATGATTACCCGCTGGCTACCTCATTGTATCTCCAAGCAGAGAAGGAGGATGGCTCGTCGTCGGCTCTGCTATACAATATCGGCAATTCCTATTACCGCATGGGTGAGGTAGGAAAGGCTATCCTGTATTACAAGCGCTCGCTGCAGCTTGACCCGACGAACAGTGACGCAAGGCAGAATCTTCAGTTTGTCATGACCAAGACTGTGGACAAGCAGGATGACAACCGCTCGGTGATGAGGAAAACGGGTGACCGCATCTTGTTCAGCAACTCGCCTAACGGCTGGGCAATGTGGGCCCTCGGGGTGTTTGTGGTGCTGATGGGAGCTGCGGCTATGTATGTGTTCTCGTCGTCGGTTGTGCTGAGAAAGATTTGCTTCTTCGGCGGCCTTGTCGCTATCGTGCTTGACGGTGTGCTGATCTATGTGGCATGTAAGTCGGCTTCGATAGTGGCTGATGAGAATGCGGCGGTGGTTATCTCGCCGAATGTGCAACTCTCGACTGTGCCCCGCGTGCCGAAGGATAAGTCGGAGCAGGCATTTCAGCTACATGAGGGCGCGGTAGTCGAAATCGTCGACTCGGTGAAGCAAACGTCGGACTCCGTGCCGACTATGTGGCTCGAAGTCAAGGTGGGAGACGTGCATCGCGCATGGATAAACAGTGCAGACGTTGAGCGGCTGTAATGGCCGAAACTCAAAAATGTGTTTTATAACATATAGAGAGCAGCGTTTTGTATTTGTAGAAATGGAAATATCGGCTTATATTTAAATCATAAAAATCGTTCACAAAAACGACATAAACGTAAAAAATCATTAGAGATATGAGCAAGACAATAACCTTCAATGAGCTGCGCCGTCTTAAAGACAGTCTGCCCGACGGAGCCACCCACCAGATAGCTGATAAACTGAACGTAACGGTTCAGACAGTCCGTAACTATTTCGGTGGTTCCAACTATGAATTCGGAAAGAACCATGGAGTTCATATCGAGCCGGGTCCTGACGGTGGTCTGGTTGTTCTTGACGACACCACTATCTATGATATGGCAATGGAGATTCTTGCTGCTCAAGAGAAGGCTGAATAAGCTCGTGTAAAATAACTACTCCTCAAATCCTGCTGAGCAGATTCCGCTTTCAGGTGTTAAAAAAATTGTCCCGACGCTGTTGCATCGTGCATTGCAGCGTCGGGACAAAATGTTTTTGCGAGGGGGATTGTGATGACCACCCAATAGAGGCTTAGGTCAGCCGAATTTGGAGATTTTGCGGAGTGCCTGTTCGTTCAAGATCTTTATGCGACGACCGTCGACAGTGATAATCTTTTCGGCGACAAAATTAGAGAGGGTGCGGATGGCG
>CAYSKE010000081.1:0-8921 GCA_964431465.1 uncultured Muribaculaceae bacterium
GGATAGAACATAGCGTGTGCCCCTGCTTCAACAGCGTCGGCAGGATCTCCCTTCATTATGCCGAGGTTCTTCAGTCCCTCGCACACAACCCGGCACGACAGCTCATAGACATCCTTGAACGGTACGCCCGGCTTCAGAGCCTCCACCGCAGCGATATGACTTGCTACCTGTATGTCATAAATGGATTTCTGCCGGGGAGTAAAAGTCTTGTCGACACATATTGTCGATGACATGTCGCCCGCATAGCCCATCTCGGTTTCTGCGCCGGCATCCACGAGCAGCATTTGTCCCGGCTGGCATATATTTCCGTGATAGTGATTGTGGAGAGTCTGGCCGTTGATAGTAGCGATCGTGGGGAATGAGAGGCGGCATCCTGCAGCTTGTGCTACGGCTTCGAGAGCTGCTGAGATTTCACACTCTCTCATTCCGGGACGCAGAACGCGCATAGCAGTCATGTGCATGTCGGCGGTCACGTCGCAGGCACGCTCTATCTCAGCGATTTCTTCAGCCGTTTTGTGGTTACGCTGATTGACGACTGCGCGTATAAACGGAATCGAAGGAGTCTCGGTACCGGGCTTTATGTCAAGAAGATGCAGAAGTTTTAGCTGGTGCTCCGCACGGTAGGTGGGGAGATAGTGAACAGGAACGGATTTGGATTTGGCTGCCGAAATGTATTTTTCGAGTTCAGCCGCAGGGCGCACATCCTTGATGCCCGCTTTCGCCGCTTTTTCGTGCAGGGTGGGTTGTGAGCCCATCCACACGATATCGTCGATTGTAAGCTCGTCGCCGAAGATTATCTCGCGGTCATTGTCGATGTCGATGATCGCTGACAGGCCGGCATACGGAAGGCCAAAGTAGTAGAGGAATGTCGAGTCCTGACGGAAGTCGTAAGTATTGTCGGCGTAATTGCAGCCTGATTCGTCATTACCGAGGAAAAGGAGGATGCCGTTGCCAACAGCTTTCTTTAGCTCCTGACGACGCTGGATATAAGTTGATTCTGCAAACATGCTTTAAATGATATTGATCTGGCGGCATTGTGACGTGCGCGTCAGTAATGGTTTAAGTTTGGACAAATATAACAACTTCCCGCGGATATTATGTATCTTTGGGGTGGAATTATGAAAAGAACAAAACAATATTTATTGGCGGGAGGGCTGCTTGTCGTAGTGGTTGCCGCCTTTATCGGCATAAAGATCTGGCGGGAGTTTACTTCGGCCTATGATGGTGACGACGTATGGGTCTATGTTCCCAAAGATGCGTCGGTAACTGCATTAGGTGACTCATTGAACAGTTCGCTTGGGGCGACCTATGGCGACCGTGTGTTTGATGTGTGGCAGCTTGCAAAGGGGAAGCCTTCGACGGCACATGGAGCGTATCTCATAAAAAAGGGTGACCGGGTGATTGATATTGCACGCCGGCTTAAACGTGGGGCGCAGACGCCTGTTAAGGTCACATTCAATAATATACGCCTATTCAAAGAGCTGCCGGAAATGATAGCGTCGCAGATGGAATTTGACGCAGATGATTTTGTAAACGCTTGCGAGATAGTTCTCCCTGGAGCCGGCTTCAAGAAAGAGGGCTTTATTGCGGCTTTCCTTCCCGACACTTATGAGTTTTATTGGACTTCAAGCGCCGAGGCCACAGTGAAAAGACTGCTTGAATATCGTAATAAATTCTGGAATGAGGAGCGTCGTGCAAAAGCTAAAGCGATCGGACTGACACCGGTAGAGGTCGCTACGGTTGCTTCAATTTCCGAGGAGGAAACGGCAGCTGCCGATGAGCGTCCGGTGGTGTCGAGGCTTTATCTCAACCGTTTGAAAATAGGGATGAAACTACAGGCCGATCCTACAGTGAAATATGCTGTCGGCAATTTCGGGTTGCGTCGTATTCTGAACAGGCATCTTGAAACCGTATCTCCTTATAACACTTATCAGATAGCTGGACTTCCACCGGGACCAATCAGAATGCCTTATGCCTCCACGATCGATGGCGTGCTGAATGCTCCAAGTCATAACTATTTGTATATGTGTGCTAAGGAGGACTTCTCCGGACGGCATAATTTTGCGACAAATCTATCGGCACACAACGCCAACGCAGCCCGTTATCGTGAGGCTCTGAACAAACGTGGTATAAAGTAACAAGATTCAATAAAGTGGATTTCAATTACAGACGCCGTCGCACTATTGAAGTGCCGGTCGGGAATACAGCGATAGGCGGTGACAATGCCATACGCCTGCAGTCAATGACCAATACTTCCACGATGGATACTGCCGGATCGGTAGCTCAGGTAAAGCGCATTGTGGATGAGGGAGCCGATATTGTCAGACTTACCGCACAGGGTATTAGAGAGGCTGAAAATATGGGTCATATCCGTGCTGAGTTGCGCTCGGCCGGTTATGATGTGCCGTTGGTCGCCGATATTCACTTTAATCCAAAAGCTGCTTTTGCTGCCGCTAAAGAGGTGGAAAAAGTGCGTATCAATCCGGGAAATTTTGTTGATCCCGGCCGTACGTTCAGGAAAATTGAGTTCACGGACGATGAGTATGCCGAGGAGCTGAAACGCCTTGAAAATGCTTTGATACCGTTCTATGAAACCTGTAGGGAGAATGGAACTGCAGTCCGTATAGGTGTTAATCACGGCTCATTGTCCGACCGCATCATGTCGCGCTACGGTGATACTCCTGCAGGCATGGTTGAGAGTGCGATGGAGTTTCTGCGTGTAGCTGAAAAAATCGGTTTCCGAAATATTGTAATATCCATAAAAGCTTCCAATACGACGGTGATGGTTGAGACTGTGCGCCGTCTGGTCAGGGCTATGGATGCCGAAGATATGCACTACCCTTTGCACTTGGGCGTGACAGAAGCCGGTGACGGGGAAGATGGACGTGTGAAAAGTGCTATCGGTATCGGCACTTTGCTTGCCGAAGGTGTAGGCGATACAATCAGAGTCTCTTTGAGTGAGGCACCGGAGAAAGAGGTACCTGTGGCACGAGAGCTGCGTGATTATATCGTGGCGAGAGAGAATGCCTCTGAAATTGAGGGTGATGTAGCCAGCGGATTTGATCCTGTGCAACCCAGACGTCGACCCACGGTGAAGGTGGGATGCATCGGGGGCACTCAGGTTCCTGTTGTGGTAGCTGAAAACGTGCCGGCTGATATTCCAGAAGATATAAAACCTGACATAACGGAAATTAGCGACTTTATTCTTCACGACACAGCCGCCGGAGCCGATGACCTGATTGAGAAAGCCAAGGCTGCTCCTGACAAGGCTATACTTCTCACTACTTCCCATGCAAATCCGGTTGGGGCAGTGAGGGCCGCTATTCATGCACTGATGAGGAACGGTTGTGAAAATCCTGTTGTCGTGAAGTTTACCTATAGAGGTAAAGAGTTGCGGCCGTGGCAGGTGAGCGTTAGAGCTGCTGCCGATTTCGGAGCCCTACTACTTGACGGTCTGGTCGATGGAATCATGATAGAAACCGATGTGCTGGATCGTGTCGCCACTCTTAAACTTGCTTTCAGCATATTGCAGGGCACACGTTCGCGCATTACCCGTCCGGAGTATATTGCTTGTCCGGGATGTGGACGCACAATGTTTGACCTCCAGAACACTCTCGCCAAAGTCAGAGAGGCAACCTCACATCTTAAAGGTCTAAAAATAGGCGTTATGGGGTGCATAGTGAACGGCCCCGGAGAGATGGCTGACGCTGACTACGGATATGTCGGAGCAGCGGCCGGAAAAGTAAGTCTATATCGTGGTAAAGAGTGTGTTGAGAGAAATATTCCGCAGGATGACGCTATAGCCCGACTGATAGAACTTTTGAAGCATGATGGAGTGTGGTGTGACCGATAAGGGACTGAGAGTCCTTGTTCATACTGTCGCTGCAGCCAATGTGGAGTGTTGTGGCATAATGGTCAATGCCGGAAGTCGCGATGAGGAACCCGGAAGAGAAGGGCTTGCTCATTTTGTGGAACATACTCTTTTCAAGGGCACCGGCAACCGACGTGCGTGGCATATCCTTAACCGCATGGAAAGTGTGGGAGGAGAACTTAACGCATACACCAACAAGGAAGAAACAACCGTCTATACAGTTGCTCCATCGGGACATTTCAACCGCTCGTGTGAGTTGCTCGCCGATATTGTGATTAATTCAGGATTTCCGGCAAGCGAACTGGAAAAGGAGCGCGATGTGGTCTGCGATGAGATTGACTCATATTGCGATGTGCCTTCCGAGATGATATTCGACGAAGTTGACGAACGTTTGTGGAAAGGATCATCGCTGGCTCATAATGTGTTGGGGACTAAAAAGACCGTCGGCAGTTTTACTACGCAGGACTGTAAGGACTGGCTCAACGAGATGTTTACGCCCGGTCATTCCGTGTTCTATTATACCGGACCTTTGACTCTTACTGCTGTAATGAGCAAGGTTGAGCGATATTTTGCCGGTTATGACCGCAAAGATCGTGTCATCGCACGTCAGCGTCCCGATAACTCGGTTGTTTATTTTGATAAAATGAAGATAGAGTCACATCAGTGTCATGTGGCTGAATCTTTCCGACTGCCCGGACTGAATTATGACTTATTGCCAGAGATTAACCTTCTGTGCAATATTTTGGGTGGCCCCGGTATGAATTCCCGCCTGAATGTATCGCTGCGCGAGAAGCGCGGACTGGTTTACACGGTGGATATGTCGACATCGGTATGCACAGATGTCGGTTCGGCA
This sequence comes from uncultured Muribaculaceae bacterium, assembly GCA_964431465.1. Lineage (GTDB taxonomy): Bacteria > Bacteroidota > Bacteroidia > Bacteroidales > Muribaculaceae > JAFLTL01. The sequence goes on from CAYSKE010000081.1 coordinate 4,725, forward strand.
ACGGTGTACTATGGCTGTGATCCTGAGGATTTTGAAAAGTGTCACCATCTTGTGGCGCACGAAATAGAATCTATAATAGAAAAGCCTTTGACACAAAGGGCGTTGGATTCGGCCCGACGACAGTATACAGGGCAGCTTGTTGTGGGAAGCGAAAACCGCGAATCAATGATTATGGGATGTGCTCGGTCACTTTTGCTGCGTGGAAAAGTATTGACCAATAAGGAAATGCTTGACCGGTTAAATATTATTACTCCGGAATCGTTGAGCGTTGCTGCAAAGTGGTTTGCTACCGATAGTATGTGTACTCTCCGGCTTGTCTGAAAGCCGGAGAGTAAGGGGCTTTATCTTTTCTTGTTTTTCTTAGCGGGAGTTTCGGGTGCGAATCTATTGGGAAAGTCTATGTGTACTTTGGGTCGCACCATAGCGTAGATTACCAATCCTATGCCGCACAGGATGAAAGGGATACTGAGCAACTGACCCATGTTGAGAGTCATGTTGGCTTCCCATGCGACCTGATCGTTCTTGACGAATTCGATTAACAGACGCGGCAGGAATATTCCGATAAAGAACACTCCGAAGATGAGTCCCGGACGTGTCTCGGCGTTCTTTTTCCAATACATCCACATGAGCAGACCGAAAAGCGCGAAGTAACAAGCTGCTTCATAAAGCTGCGTCGGGTGTGACGGGGCGGAGAATATCGGCTCCGCGCCATTCTGCCATGCGTGGATGTTGGTGATGAAACGGAACGCCCAAGGAAGATCAGTGGCGTGTCCGTAAATCTCGTGGTTCATCAGGTTGCCGATGCGGATGAGGCCACCAACAAGTGCGATAGGAATCACCAGTCGGTCAAATGTCCACAGCGGACTGCGCTTTGCCGTGATCCATGAAAAACAGAATACGCCTATGATAACTCCTATTGCTCCTCCATGCGAGGCGAGTCCACCTTCCCAAATGTAGAGGATGCGGATGGGATCCTGAGAGTAAATATCCCACTCATAGAAAAATACATGTCCGAGGCGTGCGCCGATAATTGTTCCGGCGACAGTCCACATCAGGAGAGTGCCGAGCCAGCTTTCAGGTGCTCCTTCATGCTTGAATATCCGGGCTTCGATATTATATCCGATTAGGAAACCGACAGCAAACATAAGTCCGTACCACCTGATGGTAATAAACGAGTGTATGAGGTCGGGATTGGCTGTCCAAGTGATAAAATCAAGCATGGCAGAATTTGTTTATAGTTGATTGATAGATGGTCGTTTGTTTTATTTGCGTCCGAAATCGGCCGGGATTTCTCCCCAACTTTCAGTGTCCCATTTCAATACGGGGTTCTGGATGTGGGGATGCGATTGTAGCCAGCGGTCGGCACGCAGCAGCAACTCGCGTGCATAAGCATTCTGAGCCGATGGCACGAGTTTAGAGTTATGCCCTCTGCGTCTCAGCCAGCTTAATGCTGTGCGGCTATCGGAATAGATGGGAGTTGTGGTATCGTGGTTGGCGTTAAGCCATGCGAGCGCATGGACAATAGCGAGGTATTCGCCAATGTTGTTTGTCGCGCATGGGATAGGACCGACTTTGAAGACTTCCTGACCGGTGCCGACAAGTACACCGCGATATTCCGTCGGCCCCGGATTGCGTGAACATGCACCGTCCACAGCAATCGCATTCAGCTTGATTTCAGGGAAATCCTGATAATTGACACTGACGGCCGGACGACTTGCAATAGACCGAAGTATTCCGATATGATCCTCAGGGCGACCGCGATAGGCTTTTGTGGCAGCCTCGAGGTTGTCGAATGCTTTGAACCTTGCATCGGGAAATCCATCGGTCTGAAGTTTACACTCCTCCCATGAATCATATATCCCGGGGCTATGCCCGGCCCATACGACATAAAATTTTCGGCGGCTCGTAGACATGGTTGCGTTCAGGAGAGATGCAGAAAGATTGAAGGATCAACAAAATTGAGGCCTGAAGCGGCAGCGGCATCCCGGTTGACGATCTGTCCACCAATAGCTACAAGACCGGCTTTGATGCTTTGTTCCATCCTCACTGAATCTATTATCGTCGGAGCTGATACAATCCTCTCAATCAACGGCACAAGGCAGTTGCTGATAGCCATTGAGGCTGTGCGTGGCACAGCATTGCAAGCATTGGTAAAGCATCGGTGACCTGTCTGATACAAAGATTTGTCGGGAGCTGGTGTCAGATCAGTATTTTTCAACGACGGGAATGCGTCGCCCCCTGCCGTGTCAATGATTATCACCTCTTTCTTGAGCGTCGACATATCTTCTGACGATAACCGCACTTTGCTGCAGTGGGGCGACGGAAGAGTGTTGATGATTATATCGGCAGTGGCAACAGCACGCAGAAACACCTCTCTATGGAGAGACGAGGGGATCACCATGCCGCAGCATGAGTCGGCGAGCTGACGCAATTTTGATGGATTGTCGTCGAAGACTCTAACTGTAGCTCCGGCTCCCAAAGCGCCTTTGGCGGCTGCAATCCCTGCAATCCCAGCTCCGATCACAACGACCTCACATGGAACAATTCCCGCAACACCGCCAAGCAATATCCCTTTTCCGTAAACGCCATCGGCGAGCAATCCGGCAGAAACCGTAATTGCGGCACGTCCTTCGACCTCGGCGAGAGTGTCGGATATATGATGCCGCCCTGAAGGATCGGTGACACGCATGAGCGAGATCACGGTTATATGGCGGCGTAATGCAGCCCGCAGAATGTCGACCTCTATTTGATCGGGAGGTAGTAGTGTGATCCAAAGACTATTGCGTTTCAAAGCGTTTACATCGGCAGGGGTTAATCCCGCCGATGTAATCACAATGTCGGCACGCAACGTCGATGCGTGGTCGCGGACTGATGCACCGCAATGTGAATAGCGGGCATCGGTGTAATGAATATCTTGTCCGGCACCCGATTCAATGATGACGGAGATTGCCGGATTATTATCAAAACTGTCAACGAGCCATTTAACGGCCTCGGGGGTGAGAGGAACACGCTTCTCACCTCCGATGGAGTTTGCCGGTAGACCGATCGAAATGCGACGTCGGTCGGTCGCAGTGACAACCGGAGCCGGGTTTGTTTCAGGCGACGCTGACTTCATGGCAGATCAATAACTGCGTGCAAAGATCACACGACGAGCCGACGGACGGCCGGTGACCATGCAGACACCCGGAGTGTTGTCGCCGTCGAGAGGAATGCAGCGTATTGTAGCCTTTGTCTCGTTCTTGATCTTCTCCTCGGTTTCGGTAGTGCCGTCCCAATGTGCGAGAATGAATCCACCTTTCTCGATCTCTTCCTTGAATTCGTCGTAGGTCTCGACTGTGCGGGTCATCTCAGCGCGACGCTTGAGAGCCTTCTGGTAGATATTTTCCTGAATTTCCTCAAGGAGCTTCTCGACGTGGCTGACGATGCCTTCGAGTTGACCTTCCGACTTCTCGAGAGTGTCACGACGCATGATCTCGACTGTGCCGTTTTCGATGTCGCGCGGGCCGATTGCCAGACGCACGGGAATGCCTTTAAGCTCATAATCGGCGAACTTGAAGCCGGGACGACGATTATCGGCATCATCGTATTTCACACTTATGCCGGCTGCACGGAACTGATCTACAATAGGATTGACAACTTCTGAGATCTTCTGACGCTGCTCCTCGGTCTTGTAGATGGGAACTATAACCACCTGAATAGGTGCCAGATGCGGAGGAAGCACCAAGCCGTTGTCATCGCTGTGCGACATGATGAGTGCTCCCATCAGGCGCGTTGACACGCCCCATGAGTTGGCCCATACATACTCAGGCTTATTGTCCTTATTGACAAACGTTACATCGAATGCCTTTGCAAAATTCTGACCGAGATTATGTGATGTGCCTGCCTGGAGTGCCTTGCCGTCCTGCATCATAGCCTCGATGGTGTAAGTGTTGACAGCACCTGCAAAACGCTCGTTTGCGCTCTTCACGCCGATGATCACGGGCATAGCCATGTACTTTTCAGCGAAATCGGCATAAACGTTGATCATCTGCACAGTGCGTGCCTCGCTCTCCTCAGCTGTGGCGTGGGCGCAATGTCCTTCCTGCCAGAGGAATTCAGATGTGCGCAGGAACATGCGGGTGCGCATTTCCCAACGCATCACGTTGGCCCACTGATTGATGAGCAATGGGAGGTCACGATAGCTGTGAATCCAGTTCT
>CAYSKE010000082.1:0-8806 GCA_964431465.1 uncultured Muribaculaceae bacterium
TCGGTGATGACCGATGCGTGATCCGACGGCCATGCCACGCCGTGGTGGGCAAATGTCTCGGTGAAATAGGGGATAAGATCGGCTCCTTTATAGTAGATGAAGTCGACACGGTTGGGCACGGGATTACGCACTCCATTGTAAAGCGGCGTCCATGTCGAGCCGGGATAAAGCTCGGAGTCAGGGTAGAGCTGACGGAAGCTGTCGATAAATCCAAGGTCATCCACCATCACTTTTGAGGGCCATGAGATGGCGGGATTGTCGATGCGCTTTTCACCGTAGACGCGGTAGCCGAACTTGTCGAGATGTGTGCCTGAGTTGAAGTCGCCTGCCGCGATCACAGGCACATTGTCGGCGTTGGCGGCATACTCGGCGAGTACCGGCGCGATGGCCTTGATGTCGTTGGAGCGGATAGTATCGGTCTCCCAGTGCCAGTCGAGCCAGATGTCGAAGAATGCCACCTGCTTCCCTCCGGGAAGATTTACCTTTATTCCGCCCGATTTCTGCGGCTTGAAGAGCTTGATTGTCTCGGCGATGGGGTAGCGGCTGAGTATGGCGAGATTGTCGCTGAGAAGGTAGTAGTGGTAGGCGAGCGAGTCGGCAAGCACGGCACCTCCGCCGTAGGCCTCGACCATTGCGATCAGGTCGGCGTTGGCGTTTTTGAGTACCTCGGCAGTGCGTGCGATTCCCACATGCTCACCAAAGCGTCCACCGCCGTGCCAGATATTCCACGCCTGCACCCTTAGGCGGTCGATTGGGAGCTGCTCGGCAGCTGCGGCCACTTCGGGGAAATATTGGGCGTATTCGGCAGCCACTTCATCGCTGCTGACCGCGCGATCCCATATCTTCACCTCGTCGATGCGCCCGTTGAAGGCGCTTCGCTCACCACGCGAGTAGTTGTGGGCTCTCTCGGTGTACTCGTCGCATCCTCCGACGAATGTCTGATATAGACCTTTGACGTGCTTTAGGTCGGGCATGTTGTAGACCGCCACATTCTCTCCGTCGAAATATAGCCACATCTCGTTGTTGTCGAGGTCGACGCTCGCGGTGATGTTGTGCCATCGCCCGTCGTTGATGCGCTGTCGCTCGGCGGTGGGGGTGTAGGAGTACCATGTCGTGCTGTCGCACACGTGCAGATACCATCCTCCGAGATCGGTCGTTCCGAGGAGTATTCCGGGCGTTTTGCTCTGGTCGGGGAATACCTCTTCGTCGCATATGTTGCGGTACTCGCGGTGTACCTCAAGATTGGGGCGGTAGTTGCGCTTGTTGGCGAAGATGGGTGTACCTTGCCGTGCCCCGGGCTTTGTCTGCACCCACACCGAGAAAGCGAATGACTTGCCGTAGTCGGGTGTCTGCTCTGAGGTGAGGGTAACTGGGATACGGTTTGCGACGTCGTCGGTGAGGTCGAGTGCGTTGCCGCTGATTCCGGGGCAGAATGAGATCGTGTCGGCCGCACGATGAATGCGGTTTGTGGCTTGCATTTTCTTCACGTTGTCGAAGTCGACGACCGACTTGTCGAACGTGAGGTGCGTGATGCAGTCGCGCGGCGTCGGTGGCGTTTTGGGCTTTGCAGCCGAAGCGCCTGAGGCTATGAGCAGAGCTGCTACAGCTCCGAGCATAAGCCGTGGATAATTAGTCATAATGATAATGATTTGAGTTTATTGTAAATTAAATTTCGTAGCTTATTGAACGCCTAAGACGATTGCCGGCTCAATGTTGAGCTTTCGGCTAATCTCTCGCGCAATCTTGATGGTGGGCTCACTTTTCCCAGAGAGAAAATCACATACCCGAGATGGACTCACACCAATTAATTTTGCGAGCGCAGCCTGAGTAAGCCCCATTTCATACATTCGTAGCTTTATTACATCAATCAGCGATGGGGATTCGATGGGGAAGTGCTCTTCATCATAATCGGCGACCAAATTACCCAATAGAGTCAATTCGATCATCTCCGGACTATCGGCAGGAGTATCCTCCGGCAATTTTAACATCAGCTCTTCCACTCGCTTAAGTGCGCCTGCGTATTGAATTTCATTCTCTATTTTGACCATATCTCCAAGTGTCAGATTGTTGTGATATCTTTTATTTTGTCATATTCGGCATGTGTGCCGATAAACCGAATCAACACGAACTGTACTGTGAATTTTACTACTGCGACAAGTCGAAAATCATTACCTTTGATATTGAACACATAGTGTTGATTCCCTACGTAATCGACTGAGTTAAATGTCTTTTTCATGTCGGACAATGATGTCCATTGAGCGTTCTTTACTTTCCGTACCCAATCCTGCAGGGCTGTCTTTGATGCCGGATTTGCTTCGTAATATAGTCGGATTGTACGCTCGGATATAATTCTCATCGTAAGAATGATTTTGATAATTCCAAAAATACGAATTTTATTCTGTTTTACAAAATTTGTTTGCAAAAACTACGGATCTCACATTGATAGTAAGACCCGTAGTTTTAATATGGGGTTGGGGTTCTGCCGTGATTCGGCTTCTCAGCGCAGACGGTCGTAGGATTTCAGCAGCTTTTCGTCGGAGAGTATAAGGCGATAGGCTATGATAGCTGCGAGGAGTGCGGCAGGGAGCAGGGTGCTTCCTGCGCCAAAACTGCCGGCGGAAATGGAGGATGCCGAGGTGGCTGAGCAGATGAAGTAAACGCCTATGCCTATCGAAACCACGATGAGAATCATGGCGATGAGCGTGATGCTGCGCTGGCGGCGTGTGTTGCTGAACATAAATATGGCTATAAGCAGCAGGGCGGCAGCCACAAGGTTGAGAATGAGATAGGGAGTGTAGCCGGCGGGTGTGACAATACTTGTGTCTCCGGCTTGGTCAGTCAGTGCTCCGACAGGCACGAAGCAGAAAACGATAACAAAGATCGAGGCGAGAAGCAGAAACACGGTCTGCCAGCGTTGTATAACCATAATGTGAAGTGATGTTTTATTTGGTGTTTATAATATTCAGTCAATGTCGTAGAGGATGTTGTCGAGCAGGAGAGGGACAATGCGGGCGTCGGCTCCGGCTTTGGTGAGATAGGGGAGGTCGGTTTCCACGGTCTCGACCAGCTGCCGGCGCGTCATGTCGCCGAGTGTCATAGCCAGTTTGTAGGCATTGGCGGCGTCCTGATAGTTGTGCTCGATGAGGTAGATATGCCCCATGTTGATGTAGTCGGCGGGAGTGGGTGCTGCCTGAATCACTTTCTGGTACTGGCGGCGCGAGTTCTCGAGGTCGCCGTTGAGCAGGAGTGCCCATGCGAGGCGGCGCAGTGTCGCCATCGAGTCAGGCTTGAGGTAGGCGGCTTTGTAGAGTGCCTTCACCGCCTCGGCATAGCGGCCAAGTTCGGTCAGACACTCACCTATGGCAAGGGTCGTGGCGGGCTTGTCGGGGTCGGCATGATCGATGCGGCGGTAATAGTCGAGAGCCTGTTGCCACAGGCCGGTGGCGCGCGAGCATGAGGCTATGCGCCGCAGTGTCCAGAGGCTCGACTGATCAAGCAACTCGGCACGCAGATAGCAGTCGATGGCATGGTCGAGGTCGCCGAGGTTCTGGTAGCAGAAGCCCATTTTCTGATAAAGCGTAGCATCGGGGGGCACTATTGTGTCGAGCTCGTTGAACAGACGCAATGCTTCGCTCCACATCTGGTGGGTGAAGTGAAATTCGGCCAGTGCGCCGATAGTCTGCGCCGAGCGTATCCACGGAGAGACCGCAGGAATGTCGAGCGCCGATGGCATTGTGGCAAACGGGTCGTTGAACTCACCCTTGCGGCGGTAGAGCTTGAAGAACCGATAGAGATTGCGCACGTAGCGGTTCACGATGTCTTTTGTATCGGTCTCGTCGCGATTTATGATGTCGGCGGCTATGGCGTCGATTTCGGCCTTCTGCGCTTCAAGCTGCTTGGCAATCATGTCGCGCTGCATCTGCGGCATCATTGCCATGGAGAAAGCCATGGAATATTTGTCGCTGTCGCACAGCATGGGTGAGGCCGCTATCATGCGGGCAAACGGCGAGGCCGGGTCGACCGAAGCCGCCACGGCCGAGTGTCCGGGCTTGAAAGGTAGAAACCAGTTGGCGACGTCGTTGAAAAAGGGAAATGATTTCAGATGAATGAACGTGCTCATCATCACGTCGGCACCCTCCTGCTGCATCTCCGAGATTTCGCGGAAAGTGTCGGTGAGGCCGCTTTTGTCGAGCATCTCCATCCATTCGGGCGACTGCTCGGGATCAGCGAGTTCGGCCGGATCGCTTGCCGTGAACCTCTGCTGGAATTTCGGACGCATACTCATGATGGTGGGCATCACTTCGTCGCGCATCTTCTTATTGATGCGCTCGGTGTCGCGTGTGCGCGCAAGCTCGGTGATTACGACGCGCAGGTCGGAATCAAAAGTCGAGTCGGGATCGTCGGCAAGGGAGCGTGTGAGGCTGACGATCGTCGGCGCAACAGAGCGTGTGGGGCGGTGCATCATCGCCACGACCGCGGCGGTGAGAGCCACAGGACGGAGCGACTTTTCGGTGGCATCACGGTAGAAGTCGAGCAGCAGAGTGACTCTTGCCGTTTCAAAAAATTCCAATGCGCCGAGCATGACCGCCGAGATTACCGGCACTTTGAAGTCGGCAGGCAGGAGCGGTGAACGCAGTGCCTCGGCGATGGCCGTCTGGTCGGCACGGGAGAGGGGAAATGTGGTCCAGATGCGGTTGAAAATGCGTCGCTCAAGAGCTTCGGTCTCGGTAGTGTCAACCTTTTTCTTGTTGCTGTTGCCGAGAATGTCGCCAAACACATCAGATGATGTGAGCGACGTGTAGCGGTCGATCAGCGACGCTATCGTGTCGGGCTGCATCCGCTCATAGCGCAACGTGCTGTAGTAGAGATCTGGCGAATTGTCATCAAGTCGGGCGCGCCGCGAGCATTGATCAACCACGGTCATGATACCGTCGGATATGGTCGCAAGGGTGTCGTTGCGCGTGGGATCCTCGGTGTCGGCCATGGCATACTGCAGCAGGAAGCGGTAGGTGCGCTCAAGGTCGTTGGCTCTCTCGGTCAGATCCCACTGCATGGCGGCCTCGGTGAGAGCGTGGAGGTTGGAAAACGCCTCATAGAGATGTGACGCGGCAGTGAGCGAATATATTTTTTCAGCGAGTGCTGTAGTGTCGGTTAGTTTCATTCTGCTTAAATTTGGAGGAGAGAAAACATCACAATGCAAATATAACAAACTTGCACAAGGCTATTCACGGAGGAGTGTGTCAAAAAATGTGCCACTGCATGGATGAGATGGTTTAATTAACATATTTTAATACTATAAAATTCCGCTAAAGTATATCTTTACAAACCAAACTGTAACATTGATTTTATAAGTAGCAATAGAGTGTTAAAAATATTATGAGGACGAAAATATTGGTGATTGACGACGAAGAGTCAATCTGCGAAATTCTGCGGTTCAATCTCGAGAAGGAGGGCTATGAGGCTGATTGCGCCTACAGTGCCGAAGAAGCTCTTGAGATGGATCTTACACCCTATCAGTTGTTTATAGTCGATATAATGATGGATCGGCTGAGCGGTTTCGACTTTGCGAAAAGGCTGAAAAACAACCCCGCACTCGAGTCGAAGCCTATAATCTTCTGCTCGGCTCTCAACGGCGAGGACGAGACTGTGATGGGGCTCAACATAGGTGCCGACGACTACATCACCAAGCCGTTTGTGATAAGCGAGGTGATCGCACGCGTGAAAGCGGTGCTCAGGCGCACGGCTGCCCAGCAGGGATTTGACCCGACGCGCTACAGCAACCCCATGGCGGCTCCGGTGGCTCCCCAGCCCGCACCGGCACAATATCAGCAGCCGGCACCCGCACCACGCTCCAATGAGCATCACGAGCCCGATGTCGTGTTCAAGGGGCTGCGCATAAACCGCAATACGAAATCGTGTACTCTTGATGGCGAACTTGTGCGTCTGACCAAAAAAGAGCTCGACATACTCCTGTTTTTCCTTACTCACCGCAACCGCATCTATTCGCGCGAGGAACTGATTGCCAACATCTGGGGTACTGACGTGGTCGTGACCGACCGTGCCATTGATACCAACATGGCCCGTCTCCGCAAGAAACTCGGCGACTACGGGTCTCACATCGTTACCCGACTTGGTTTTGGATATGGGTTCCAGGAAGAAATTTAGATTTAACTACCGCGTCAGGATATTTCTCCCGACCGCACTGCTCATCTGGGCGACAATAGCCGTAGGAGCCACTTACTCCTATAAACGAGAGAAGGATTACAGGCAGGAGACCGTGCTGAGTGATCTGACACTTATCGCCAATCGTCTGGTCCACATGTATGAGCAGGATCTTGATTATGCCCCGTTTCTCGACTTTGTCAACCAATATTATGGCAACGCCGATCTCAAGGGTATAAAAGTGACGATGCTTAACCCTGTCACCGGTGATATCATGGCGCATATCGGAGAGCCGATGAGCGTCGACGGTGATCTGGAGCGTCGCGATGAATTTGTGGCTTACTATGAGGCCTATTCGCCCGGGCATGAGATGAAGGTGATGACCGCGCTGCCGTTTGATGTGTCGGTCGACTCGTGGTTCAAACTCAACTCGGGCTACTGGCTGTTTATGGTGATGCTTGCCGGAGGTGCGACACTGGTGGTGTATATCGCGGCCTATCATCAGGCTCGCAACGTGATGCTTCTGCGTGATTTCACCGAAAAAGCGGCTCGCAACGACGACTCATTTGAGGCTACCGAGAAGTTTCCTAACGACGAGCTCGGCGATATCTCGCGCCGTATCATTGAAATCTACAAGGCGCGCAAGGATGCCATGGCCGCTCATGAGCGCGAGCATCGCATAGCGTTGCGTGCGACCGAGGAGAAAATCAAGATCAAGCGTCAGCTTGCCAACAATGTCGGCCATGAGCTGAAGACTCCTGTGGGTATCGTGAGAGGCTATGTTGACACGCTTGTGTCGAACCCTGAGATGGATGTGGACTCGCGTCAGCACTTCCTGCGCAAGACCCAGCAGCATGTGGAGAGGCTTTGCTCCATGCTCGACGACCTGTCGACGCTGACCCGACTTGATGAGGCGGGAGCCACGATCACATCGCGCGAGGTTGACATGAACATCCTTCTTGCCGATATCACCGACGAGATCGACGAGAGCGGAATCGGCGGCGACATGACGTTTATCTACGACGTGCCCGCCCATTGCGTGGTGCGCGGAAGCGAGACGCTGATAAATGCGGCGATCATGAACCTCGTGAAAAATGCCGTGGCCTACTCCAAAGGCACTGAAATGGGTGTGCTCTTCACGGGCAAGACCTCGTCGCACTACTCGTTTGTGTTCTACGACAACGGCACGGGAGTTGATCCCGAACATCTGCCGCGTCTGTTTGACCGCTTCTACCGCATCGACACCGGACGCTCTCGCAAGACCGGCGGCACCGGTCTCGGTCTGCCAATCGTGAAATCGACATTTATCAATATGGGCGGCACGATCACGGTGCGCAACCGTGAGGGTGGCGGCCTTGAATTCAGCTTCACGATGCCCGTATGGAAACCAAAGAAATAAAGCCTGCGGGCCCGATAGGTGTTTTTGACTCCGGCTATGGCGGACTGACTGTGCTGCGGGAGATTGCCCGTCGGCTTCCCGGTTATGATTATCTTTACTTAGGCGATAACGCGCGTGCCCCTTATGGCACGCGCTCGTTCGACATAGTCTACCGGTTTACGCTCGAGGCGGTGAAGTATCTTTTTGACTGCGGATGCCATCTCGTGGTGCTTGCGTGCAACACGGCGTCGGCAAAGGCACTGCGCACGATTCAGCAGGTCGATCTGCCACGTCTGGCACCCGACAGGCGCGTGCTTGGGGTCATACGCCCTACGGTAGAGGTGCTTCCGTCGCTCACCCGTAGCGGGCATATAGGTGTTTTCGGCACGCCGGGCACTATCGCCTCGCAATCCTATGACATGGAGATCGCCAAACTCCACCCCTCGCTCAGCTGCCGCGGTGAGGCGTGCCCCATGTGGGTGCCTCTTGTGGAAAACGGCGAGGCCGACGGTGAGGGTGCCGATTATTTTGTGAAAAAATATGTCGACAGCCTGATGCGTGGCGATGAAAAGATCGACACCGTGATTCTCGGCTGCACCCACTATCCGCTTTTGGCACCCAAGATTCAGAAGTATCTGCCCGAGGGTGTCCGTGTGGTGTCGCAGGGTGAGATCGTGGCGGAGAGTCTGGCCGATTACCTGAGAAGACATCCCGAGATAGAGTGCCGCTGCATGGCGGGAGGAGAAATAAGATATGTCACGACCGAGGACGCCGGGAAGTTCGACGGTCTGGCATCGATGTTCATGGGGAAGGAAATTAAATCGACACAGATAGTCTTATGATCGGAATTATAGTAGCGATGGACAAGGAGCTGGAGCTTCTTCTCCCTCTGGTCGACGGCGTGAGAGAGTTTGCCGACGGCCGTTTTACTTTTTATTGTGGCGGCATCGGCCCCCGCGAAATCGTGGCGATGAAGTGCGGCATCGGTAAGGTTAACGCCGCTCTCGCCACTCAGGCCATGATCGACAGATTTCAGCCTTCGTTTATCCTCAGCAGCGGTGTCGCCGGGGGAGCCGGAGGGCGTGCCGGCATTCTTGATGTCGTAGTTGCCGACAAGGTTGTCTATGGCGACGTGTGGTGCGGCCCCGGCACCATGTGGGGTGAGGCAGCCGACTGCCCGCTCTATTTCACCACAAAGCCTCTCGATGTGCCGGAGGAGGAGGGAGTGAAACGCGGGCTCATCTGCTCGTCGGACCGCTTCATCTC
>CAYSKE010000083.1:0-8796 GCA_964431465.1 uncultured Muribaculaceae bacterium
GGCGGCGTAGTCTGCACGGCACTGTCAATGGCCGGCGGCTTCGTGACCGACCTGAAAGTGGGCTACTGGCTGGGCTCAACCCCGCGCAAGCAGGAGAGCTGGAAATTTCTCGGCACTCTCGTTTCGGCAGCTACGGTAGGTGGCGTAATCCTTGTGCTCAATGAGGTCTATGGCTTCTCAGGTCCGAACGCTCTCGTCGCTCCTCAGGCCAATGCAATGGCCAACGTGATAGAGCCCCTAATGATGGGTGGTGACACTCCCTGGATTCTCTACATGACCGGCATCGTGCTCGCCCTGCTACTCAACTGGCTCGGCGTGCCCGCTCTCGCATTCTGCCTGGGTATGTTTATTCCGCTTTCGCTCAACACGCCCCTGCTTGTAGGTGGAGCTATCGCATGGTTTGTATCGACCCGCTCCAAAGAGAAGGCTGTGAATGACGCACGCCGTGACCGCGGCACACTCATCTCGTCAGGCCTTATCGCCGGCGGTGCCCTCTTCGGTGTATTTGCCGCTCTCACCCGCTTCTTCGGCTTTGAGTACCAGTGCCCGATGAGTGATTCCACGCTCCAGTCACTTGGCGTCGTAATCTACTGTCTGCTCATCGTCTACCTAATCTGGGACACGATGCGCGCTAAAACAAAATAACCAAAATGAAAAAGCAGACCAAGGCCATCCACACCGGCTTCCGACGCGGCGACGCTTACGGAGCCATAGCGATGCCCGTGTATCACACCTGTGCCTACGAGTTTCCCGACACCGACAAAATGGCCGACTCATTCTGCGGCCGCAGCGATGATCCCGACTACTCCCGTGTGACCAACCCCACGGTAATCCACTTCGAGGATCGCATCAAGGCTCTCACGGGAGCCTTGGATGTCGTAGCTGTCAACTCAGGCATGGCGGCGATTTCCAACACTCTGATCACCCTGACCTCGGCTGGGCAGAACATTGTCACTTCACGCCATCTGTTCGGAAACACGTTTGCGCTAATCACCAACACACTTCACCGATTCGGTATCGAAGCGAAGTGCATCGATCTCACCGACATCAAGGCTGTGGAAGCTGCAATCGACGAGAACACTTCATGTGTCTTTCTGGAAATTGTGACCAATCCCCAGCTTGAAGTAGCTGACATCCCGGCTATCGCCTCCATTGCCCACAGCAAGGGAGTGGCAGTTGTGGCTGACACCACCGCCATACCTTTCACTGAATTTGAGGCAAAGGAACTCGGTGTGGACATTGAGGTAATCTCGAGCACAAAGTACATCTCGGGAGGAGCAACCTCGGTCGGTGGTCTGATAATCGATTATGGCACTGTCGAGGGATTCCGTCAGCGCATGCGCTTCGACACGCTCATGAACCTCGGAGCCTACATGAATCCGCAAACCGCCTACATGCAGACTCTCGGGCTTGAGAATCTCGATGCACGCTACCGCCTCCAGAGTGCCAATGCTCTGGAGCTCGCTCAGCGGCTCAAAGGACTCAAAGGTATCGTTGAGGTCAATTACATCGGTCTACCCGAGCATCCCTACCACGAGGCTGCCGCGCGCCAGTTCGGCCCGACAGGTGGCGCGATGATGACAATCGATCTCCCCTCGGAGCAAGCTTGCTATGACTTCCTGAACAGGCTGCAGGTGGTGAAACGCGCGACCAATCTATTTGACAACAAAACACTTGCAATACACCCGTGGAGCACAATCTTCGGCCCGTTCACGCCCGAAAAACGCCGCTCGATGGATATAAAGGACACTACGATACGCATTTCGGTGGGTCTTGAGGATATGGACGACATCGTTGCCGACATAGATCAAGCACTCGGAAACTAAGAACAAAATCCTCTCTGCAAGAGTTATATAAATTGCGAGGGTGTCATGAAAAGCTTTATAAGCACTTTCGTGACACCCTCTTTGTCGTTTAATAACTCTCCTGAAAATGAAGCTCAGTTACCTTTTTCTCGCCTTCACGGTTCTCTCTATAGTCACCGGTGCGCTGACTCACCGCCAGCGTCCGCGCCTCGCGCCTTATCGCATGAACCTTAACGAGTGATCGCGACTGCAATCACTCACGGAACGTGCGTGCCTTCTGATCGCGGGCAAGCGCAAGCTTTTTTTCAAGCATGGCACGCTGCAAAGCGAGTCGGTGCCCACGTGTCAAGGCGTTGCCCATGCGGTAAGCGGCAGCAATGCCTCCCACCTGCTTGGGGGTGAGTTTCACGCTTTTTGTCTTGCCATCTTCTCCGTTGAAAACAAGAGTCATCGGAGATGAAGCATATTGCTCGGCAAATATGCCCAAAGTGTCGCAACGCGCAGCATCGTAGGTCACGGTCTCAGATCCCGACAAGCGGTAATTCAATTCGCCGTCGTAAGGAACCACTCCACTTGTAACGGCTTCACCCGACGGGGCTTTCAATGTGATGGAGTTGTGATGCAGATTTCCCGCTCCAACGACTTCGGAGATCATGTAAAATTCGCCGTCGGCACTCACACGTGCCTGCACGCCGGTAGTGTTCAGGAAATTATCACTGTTCCCTTCCGCTGCAATCCAGTAAGGTTCCACAAGCTGCTCGGAACTTACTTTCTTCATCAGCGGAAGCACCTCTTCGTAGGCTTTTTGCATCTCGGCCTGCAAAGAATCGTTGGTAGAGATCTCGATCAGCGTTGCTTCCTCGATAATAGCGGGACGGAGGTGCATAGCGTCACGACGCACATCGACCTGCTGCTTGTAATTACGCTCTATCGAGTCGAGCAACTGCACGGCAGTCACGTAGGAGCCTGACTTCATGTGAGCCTCAGCCTGCTCGTAGAGACTACGGGCAGCCTTCTCCTCAGCCGACGGGCCGCAAGCTGCCAACAAAGTGAGAGCGGCCACCGCCGCCGATGGGAGAAATTTATTTACTTCTTTCAACATCCTTAACGCCTTTTACTGTTTTGATTTTCTTGATTATGGACTGTAGTGTGGCATTGTCGGGGACGCCCACTGTGAGCTGCCCCTGAAAGAGACCGTCGTGGGAATCAATCGCAATACTGCGCAATGCCACATTCTTTTCCTTGTTGATTATCGAAGTGATATTGGTGACTATGCCGATATCGTCACGGCCGACTATGCGCAACGACACTCCGAGCAATGCCCCGAGCTTTCCCGACCATTTCACAGCTATGACCCTATAGGGGTAACGCTGCTTAAGATGCAGCGCATTGGGGCAGTCAGCGCGATGTATCTTCACTGCTCCGTCGCTTGCCACAAAGCCAAAGACCTCATCGCCGTAGATAGGGTTACAACACTTTGACAATTTATAGCTTATGCCACGCACATTGTCGCCTATCACCAGCACGTCATTTCCGGGAGAGTGCGAGGAATCGTCCTGCGTCTGCAAGGTAAACTCCTCAGCCGAAACTCTTTCTGCGGTTTCCTGCGGAGCGGCAAGCTCAAGGTAACGCTCGATAACCGTAGATGGGTCAAGGCGTTCGGCCTGTATCTCGCTATAGAAGTCGGTTACAGTCTTGAACCCGAGCTTCTTTATAACCTTCATGAGCAGGGCTTCCTCAACGTCGATCTTGCGGTTCTTAAACCGGCGTGACAGCAATTCCTTGCCAAGCTCCACATCACGCCCGGCACGCTCGTTGAGTGTCTGGCGTATCTTGTTGCGTGCTTTCGACGTAACGACGATCGACAGCCAATCCTGCTTAGGGGTCTGCTGCGGGGAGGTCATCACCTCGACAGTGTCGCCGCTGCGCAACCGATAGCTCAACCGCTCGTTCTTGCCGTTGACCTTACCACCGGTGCATATACAACCGAGACGCGAGTGTATGGCAAACGCGAAGTCAAGCAGGGAAGCTCCGAGGGGCAGCCGGTAAAGATCACCTTTGGGGGTGAACACAAAGACCTCCTTGTCGTAGACATCCATGCGGAGTTCGCGCATCAGGTCGGACTGCTCGCCATCTTTTGCCGCCTCGAGAATGTCGCGCACGTTGTTCATCCATGCGTCGAGGTTGTTTTCGGCTTTCAGTCCCTTGTACTTCCAGTGTGCGGCCAGTCCGCGCTCAGCCACAAGATCCATGCGTCGGGTGCGTATCTGCACCTCCACCCATCGTCCGGCCGGCCCCATGACGGTGATATGCAGCGACTCATAACCGTTGCTCTTGGGCACGCTTATCCAGTCCTTCATCCTCGAGGGGTTGGGCTGGTACATATCGGTCACGATCGAATAGGCTGTCCAGCAATCGGTTTTCTCACGTTCCTGCGGAGTGTCGAGAATAATGCGTATGGCAAAAAGATCGTAAATGCGGTCAAGGTCGGTGCCCTGCTTCTTCATCTTGTTGTAGATGGAAGCAATGCTCTTTGTGCGTCCTTTTATATCGAATTTAAGCCCCTCTTTTTCAAGACGCTGCTTGACGGGCGCGATAAAATCGGCAATATAGGCGTCGCGCGCGACCTTGGTGGCATTGAGCTTGCGCGCAATCATCGTGTAGGTGTCGCGCAAGGTGTATTTCAACGCCATATCCTCCAGTTTCGACTTTATGCCGTAAAGTCCGAGACGATGAGCCAACGGAGCATAGAGCATGGCCGCCTCACGGGCTACTCCGCGCACAAACTCCTGATCGGGATGGTGATTTATCGTCGTCATGAGAGCGAGACGATCGACAATCATGATGATGATCACCCGCAAGTCGCGTGCGAAGGTGAGGAGAAGGTTGCGGAAATTGTCGGTGAAAACGATATTGCCCTTTCCATAGAGCGAGGCAACACGCGTGAGACCTTCGACAAGAGAGGCAATATCATCACCCCACTCCTCGCGGATCATGTCGACAGTGACTTCCTCGCCCACAATGCGGCTCAGAAGGGTTGCCACGATCATATTGCGGTCAGGGGCAACACTCCGGCAAATTGTGAGCGCGGTATCGAGTCCACGCACCACAGGATGCAGCCCATGATCGTCGCGCCCGACAGGGGCATGGGTCATGGCAGTCTCGAAATGCCGGCGCAACCGCCCGATATCGCCGGGCAGGGCAACATCGCGTGCCGCCCTTGCGATCTCTGCCGCGTAGTGCACGATGGCAACGCGGTCTTCATTTTCAATTATCAGATTCATAGCATTCCGGAGGTTGCAAAGTATTTCCACAAAGGCGCGGCCATGAGAGCCTGAATTATCTCTCCGTCGCGCAAGAGCTGAAGCACCTGCGATTTACTCATGAGATGCACCGAGATATCCTCGGCACCATCGAGATGCTGGGTATCTATTTTTTCCACTCCCACAGCGAGATAGGAGTAAGTCCAGTTGGTCTGCGTGGAGGGATTGGGAGCAAGGCGTGAAAACTGAGTCCATTCGCCACCCCCGAACCCGGTTTCCTCAAGAAGCTCACGCCGGGCTGCGTCCTCGGGATTCTCTCCCTGCTCAATCACCCCGGCACACAACTCATAGTCGGAACGCCCGATGCCATGACGATACTGACGTATCATCACCATCTCTCCATCTTTGGTGATGGCTATGACGTTTATCCAGTCGGGGTACTCAAGGACATAAAACTCAGGTGCCTCGCGGCCATTGGCAAGGCGCACATGCTCTAATCTGACAGTGAGCCACGGTCTTCTCCAAAGATACTTGCTTGACAGGACAGTCCAGCGACGATCATCGTGGGCGGGTGTAGTCTTTGAATCGTTCATGATTTACAAGCTATTGAGACCGAAAGGCGGTCAGGGTCAAAATATTGCCGAGCAACGCGAGCTACGTCGCCGGGGGTAAAATCCAAAGCATCCTGCGAGCGATCGAAGAAGCCGATGCCTACGCCGATCTGCTGCATAGCCAGACAATAATCGAGAGTGGCAAAAGGAGAATCAAGCATCCCTGCAAGGCGCGACTGCTGATTACGCCTGATTGCCAGACGCTCACTCTCGGAAAGCGGTTTCTGCCACAAGGCACGCATCTCACGGGCTGTCTCCTCAACGACCTGATCAACATAGGCTTCATCGGCTTGTGCCTGAATAAAAAGATAGGCACCCTGCGGCGACATGCGCAGATTTGCCCCTATGCCATAGGTGAGCCCTTTATCTTCACGGATATTGGCATTGAGGCGACTGCCGAAATAGCCCCCAAGGGCGATCACCGCCATGCGAAGCATCATGTGATCGGGGTGGGAGGCATCGGGCAACGGCAAGCCCATGGCTATCGCCGCCTGCTTCACACCGTCGATGCGGGTGATGATTTTCTTGGGAGCCTCGGGGGTGTAGAGCGCTTTGGGAGCGAGATTGCCGACAGCGCCGGGCTGAACCGGGAGGGATGCGGCAAAAGCCTTCACGGATGAAATAACCGAGTCGGTAATGTTGCCTGACACCCACACCGTGGGAGCATAACCAGAGGATAACTCAGCCCAATAACGTTTCAGATCATCGCTGCCGACCGAGAGAATGTCGGCGGGCAATGCAACGCGCGAACGACGGTGATCGTTGCCCGTCATCAATGGACGGAGGGTCACATCGGCCATATAAGCCACCTTACGCTGATTCTGCATCGCGGCCTCAGCCTGCCGCTGCCTCAGGGCATCGACGCGGTCGGCAGGAAACGAGGGGTTGGCAATAATGTCGTGGAGAACCTCAAGCACAGGCTCAATGCGGCGGTTGAGCGCGTAGAGGTGGAGCATGGTGTACTCCTGCACAGTTTCAGCCGCGAGCCACGCCCCGTTGCTCTCGAGGGCAGTCGAGATTTGAGAAGCAGTGAGGCGGGAAGTGCCTTCACGAAGCGCGGCAGCCGCCATAGACGCGACGGGGGTGCGATCGGCATCTATCAGTCCGACAGGCCATGCGACCGTCACACGACACACCGGCTCGGGGCATCGGTCAAGCGCCATCACGCTTACCCGACCGCCTGTGGCGGTGGGTACATCGGCCAATGCCGGACGCGGGAACTCAAGCCGCCCATACTCGGTGACTTCGGGTGCAATCGTGCGGTCTACCTGTTTCATAAAGACAAAAATACAGTTTTTTATTGACTTCCGAATCTTTTTACGCAATCACGCCCAAATTATGCACTTTTTCAAAATGAATAACTTATTTTTGCACATAGAAATGAAATGAGCCATGATAATTAAGATTCAAGTCTTCTTCGGGATATTTAAGGCGGACGCACCATGGTGCGTCCCTACAAGGCAGTAAATATCAAGCATATAAATTAGCCAGATAGTTACCGAAGCAGTCTTAAATCTTAAATTGTCATAAGTTTAAATCACTTCATAAAATCACACTTCATAACCATGAGATCAGTTCATTCACTCTGCATCAGCGTGCTCACGGCCACATTCGCAGTGTCGTGCACACATCAGCCGACATCCCGCAGTGTCGAGGATCCGACTGTGTATGTCAATCCCTTTATCGGAAACGCGGACAACGGTCACACCTATCCGGGTGCTACACGACCTTTCGGTATGGTTCAGCCCAGCCCCGTCACCGGCGCGGTGGGCTGGCAGTATTGCGCGGAGTATGTGAACGGTGACTCGACTATATGGGGATTCTCACAGACGCACCTTAGCGGCACAGGGTGCATGGATTTAGGTAACATACTCGTCATGCCTCTGACGGGTGAACGACTACGCGCATGGGACGCTTACCGCAGCTCGTTTGACAAATCAAGCGAAACTGCACGGCCTGGATATTATGCAGTGACGCTCACGGATCCCGGAGTGCGCGCTGAGCTGACGGCAACATCGCGCGTGGCGATGCACCGCTACACTTACGACAACGCCGACAATGCAGCTGTGCTGATCGATCTTCAGCACGGCCCCACTTGGAATGAAACGCAATATCACCGCCAAGTGCTGGAGTGTGAAAGCGAATGGATAAATGACTCAACCCTGATCGGGCATGTGGTGAGCAGCGTGTGGATGAAGCAATCGTACTGGTTCGCACTACAGTTCAACCGCCCGGTGACTTCGGTCTCCTATCTCCCCATGGGTGACGAAGAGAAGGGGCAACGCATAATCGCCGGATTTGATCTAAAGCCGGGAGAGCAGCTGCTCATGAAGGCGGCACTGTCGACGGTATCGTCGGCAGGAGCAATGGCCAACATGCAGGCAGAGCTTCCCGGATGGGATTTTGATGCTGTGACAACGGAGGCTCACGACGAATGGGCGGAGCTGCTGAGACGGGTGGACATGGATGGCAGCGACGATGAGAAAACGAATCTCTACACGTCGCTCTATCACGCATATATCCAGCCTAACCGCATCAGTGATGTCGACGGGCATTACCGCAATGCGGCTGACTCGGTTGTGAAGGCAACGGGAGGTGATTTCTATTCAACTTTCTCTCTCTGGGATACATACCGCGCTGCACATCCGCTCTACACGATACTGAACCCGGAGCGTGTGGATGGTTTTGTGAACTCGCTGATCGAGCAGAGCGAAGTTCACGGCTACATCCCGCTATGGGCACTGTGGGGCGGCGACACGGAGTGCATGGTGGGCAACCACGGCACGGCTGTGATTGCCGAGGCTTACGGCAAAGGCTTCAAGGGATTTGATGCAGAACGCGCCTACGATGCAGTGAAGCGCACACAAACGGTGCCTCACGGGCCGAAATCGCCGTGGGATATCTACGTGAAATACGGTTACTTCCCTACGGATCTGATTGAGAAGGAGAGTGTGTCGTCGACACTTGAAACGACATACGACGACTATGCGGCTGCCGACATGGCGCGCCGATTGGGAAAGACGGAAGATGCGGAGATGTTTGCCGCCCGCGCGGACTACTACAAGAATCTCTTTGACAGCACGACGCTAATGATGCGTCCGCGGCGCAGCGACGGGA
>CAYSKE010000084.1:0-3214 GCA_964431465.1 uncultured Muribaculaceae bacterium
CGCTTCATGAAGCGTCCCTACAACCTATGTGTTCTTATTCCCATTTTTCCTATCTACTACGTTGCCATCCTGCCTGTACGGACGTACCACGGTGCGTCCGCTTCCGTCCATTCCGCCGGACGCTTCATGAAGCGTCCCTACAACCTATGTGTTCTTATTCCCATTTTTCCTATCTGCAACGTGCCATCCGACCTGTACGGACGTACCACGGTGCGTCCGCACCCGCCAAAGTAGGGACGCACGGCTCGTGCGTCCTCCAGCACCCTATGTTCCTATTATCATCTTCCGCGTCATAAATTCTCATTCAGCTTGTAGGGACGTACCACGGTGCGTCCGCTTCCGTCCATTCCGCCGGACGCTCCATGAAGCGTCCCTACAATCTGCCAATCAATCATTCATCTGTTTATTCATCTCTCAATGCGTCCACCGGGTTGACGCGGGCGATGCGCCGCGCCGGGAAGCTAACCCCTATCAGCACTATCACGGCAAGCACCACCAGCACCCCTGCCGATACAATCCCGAAATGCTCCCAGAAATCGGCGATCCAGCAACCGGAGGGCAGATAGCTCATGTTCCAGTCAATGCCTTTCGAAAGCCCCTCTTTCATGCCGTAGTGCAGATAAAGAAGGCAACCTACAAGCCACCCCGCCACGGTGATGATCATAGCCTCTCCCACAAGGCTGCCGAACACGTTGCCGCGTGTGGCACCAAACGATTTCATTATCCCTGCGTCGTGGCTGCGCTGGCGAGTCTGCAGGTAGAAGGTGCCCGCCACGCCAAGCGCGAGATTCACAAGGAAGAACACGAGCAGCGCGATTTTCAGGCGTTTCTCTGAGCTCGCACCCCTTTCCTGCCACGTCGTGCGGGCGATCGAAGTGTATGTATCGATGTATTTGATATATAGATTACCGGCGTAGGATCCGGCGCGTACATCGCTGCCATATTTATTTATCCACTCCTGAGGCGAGGCGGCATCCTTGAGTCTGATGGCAAGGGCCGTCCTTTCCGGGCCTTCTTCGTTTATATCGAAATTCTCGCTCATCCACATCACGCGGCACACACCTTTCGACTGCCACGGGCGCACATCCTCGACCACTCCCACGATGCGGCGCCCTTCACCCGTGCCGTCGTCAAAGCTATCGGCCGTGTAAAGCCCGATATAGTTGTCTCTCTCGCCGAACATCTTGCGCGCAAGCGACTCGGTGACGATAATGTCCTTCTCACCCATCGACATCTCCGACAACTCCTGAGCCGAAGGCGACCCCTTGAGCGGCTTGATGCCATAGGTGGTGAAATAATCGCGTCCGATCGGGCGCGTGTAAAGCGAAACAGTATTCCTGAGTGTGTCACCCTTGGCATTGGTGTATGACAGGCTTATGTTCGACGACCAGCCGCCATCGAGGCGCAAGCCGGAGCTCACCGGGGTCACCGACTCCACATCGGGCATACTCTTTATGCGCCCGATAATCACGTCGAGCGACTTCACCATCTCAGCCGAATCGGCGGCCTCTGCGCTATAACGTGGCGATTTAGGCTTTATTTGTCCCAGTTCCATATACACAAGCCGATCCTGCTCGTAGCCTTTAGGCCAGCTTTCAACCGACATAATCACCATCACCGGGTCGATCACGACCCACGTCACGATCGCCACCACGATCATCTCCAGAAACAGCCAGACGTTGCGGCGACGCTGCGCCAGCAGATTTTTGAATATCAGTTTCATCGCGGTTTACTTCTTTTGGTTGAGAGAATCGGTTATGGAGCGGCGCACCGAGAACAAAGCCGGGATCAACGCCGACAGCACATTGAGGATAATGCAGATCGCCAGAGCGACAACAAACACCGTGAACGACAGGAACATCTCCGGCCTGAACGACATCGAGATCGTCTCGACGTGGCTCACGTTGGCAAATGTGCCCGACATCATCTCAAACAGCGACAGCCTCCCCACAAACACTATCACTATAGCGAGCAGCAGACCGAGCACACCACCGATGAGAGTATAGACGAGATTTTCACTGACCACCATTGAAATCAGAGTCTTCTTCTCGGCGCCGAAAGCCTTGCGCAATCCCAGTTCACCCACGCGGGCATCCATGCGGCCTGAGATCAGCCCGGCAAGATTCATCGCCGGCACGATAAGGAGCACGAGCAGAACAAGCAGATTGCCTTTCAGCGCTTCCCACCAGCTGAATTCCCTCGCGTAGGGCATCAACGCATTTTCTACATGCGACAAAGGCGCAGCATCTCCGTCGATCGTGGCTTTCCACTCTGTCCCTTCGCAGAGATCCTGAAGTTTGCGGTCGATCTGCGCCCTCACTTCATCTCGTTTGCCATCATCTATAACCATCACCACATTGTTGCGGCCACATAGACGCTGCTGAAGATTTCCGGTGATCTCGCTTTGTGTCTTAAGCGCCGGCACATAGATCTGCGAGAACGATGTGGGGGTCAGCGGCGATGCGGCCTCCACAACCCCTTTCACGCGGTAGTCGATCTGGTCAAGCGTCAGGGTTTTGCCCACATACTCGCTTTCCTTGCCGAAGATGAGCTCGGCAGCCTGATCAGAGATAATTGCCTCCATTACCTCGCCGTCGATATCCTCCGACGTGAAGGGCGATCCCTCGATGAAATTAAACCTATACACCCTGAAGAAACCGTCATCCACCGGCTTCACCTGCACTTTCACCTCACTCATCCCGTCGGAGAGCAGCGCGCCATGATTGTCGGTGTTATCCTCGTAGACCGCGATTTCACTCACATTGTCGAGTCCGCGCAGATGATTGCGCGCAAACGAAAGCGTCATTCCGCTCTGCCATGAGCTTCCGCCACCCTCACACATCACCTGCATCATGTAGTAAGTACGGGCGCGATTAGTCTCCGGATAGATCGGAGCCATCTTGATGTAATAGATCATCGACATGGCAAGCGTCGTGGCAATCGCCAGCGTCACACCGGCGATATAGATGCCGGTGAACAGGCGGTCGGCCCGGGCGTGCATGAGCGCCGATTTTATGTAATGCTTAATCATTTTTTTTTGTTTTGTAGGGCGCGCACGACAGCCGCCATATTTGGTTTATTTTAATTTTCCCATCAGCTTGTAGGGACGCACGGCTCGTGCGTCCGCCCGCATCCTTTGTTTCTATTATCTTTTCATCCAGCCTGTAGGGACGTACCACGGTGCGTCCGTAGATAGGTTTTTGAGTTAGGCTCG
>CAYSKE010000084.1:3314-5929 GCA_964431465.1 uncultured Muribaculaceae bacterium
TCACTCGTCGTGCAATGCCGTGGCGGGCTCGATGCGCATTCCCTTCCATGCCGGGATAGCCACACCGCACACGATCATCACTGCCATGATCACAAACACGATCCCCACGCATGCCGCCAGTCGAGGCCACTCCAGATAGCCGTAGTTACCGTAGGCATTCATCTCCAGCACCGCCATGTTGATGTCGACCACTGCAGCAAGAGGAGTCACCAGGAGCAGAAGCACCAGTCCTTCCCCCACCTGAGTTTTGAACACACTGGCCGCCGTGGCACCCGTCACCTTCATCAGGGCGATTTCAGGAGTGCGCTGGCGCGTGCGGAACCAGAATGTGCCAAGCAGCCCGAGGAAAATGTTGACAAGCAGGAATGTCATTATTATGAACTTGCCGTGTGTAGCCTGTCTCCTGCCCAGCGTATAGGAGTGTGCGATGCGGTCAAACGATTGCACATTGGCGATATACTGGTTGCCTACCCTGAACTGTTTTTCGCTGTCGGCAAGCAGATTCTCGATGAAATCCTTTGACATCCCCTCTTTCACTCTCACCGTGATTTCGTTGTACCATCCGCCGGCAGGATCAAGTGGCTCCACCACGCTGGTCGCCCACACAAAGTTGTCATACTCGGTGTACTTCACCGGCTGGAGTATAGCCGACACTTTCACCGGTTTATATTCTCCGTTGTATTGCTCTACTTCCCTACCCACGATAGAGTTTATATCCACTTCATCTCCGAATATATTGGAGCTGAGCATAATCGCGTCGGGAAACCTCTCAAGCAACTCGGCAAGCTCATCGGGAGTCTCGCCATTGGCACCACGGTAACGGAACACCCTGATGAAATCGGGCGACACCACGCGTAGCACCCCGCTTCCCCTTTTACTGATCGTGTCACCCTTCTCGGTGATATACCGCACCGACGTGCCCGAGTTCGAGCCGTCGTAGGGATAGGAATTTACAGAAAGTCCGACACACTCCACTTCGGGGCGGCGGCGCAGACGCTCCACCATCTCCAGCCGGTTCTCGGCCCGCGCCGAGTCCGACGCGAAACTCGCGTCATACTCCGGCGAGTTATTGTTGATCGTCTCTACCGATACAAGGAAAGTATCTGAAATATCAAAACCGGGATCCTCGCCCACGCGCGACGTCTGCACATAAAGCTGATCCACAATAACCCATATCACCACCGAAACGATCAGCAGTTCGACAGCAAGCCACACATTGGCTTTCCACTCCGCCATCAGGCGTTTGAATATATATTTGAATCCCATCGCGTTATCCCTTTATTGCATTTACCACATTCACCCTCGCGGCCTGCCATGCCGGTATGCCCGTGCTCAGCACATTGAGAAGGAAACAAAACAAAAGCACCCACATGAAAGTCGACATGTGTATCAGTATCCCCAGATCGATCTTTGGCTCGTTGGCAAGGATATAATTACTGCGCGTGAAGAGCTCGGCACTGAATAGATAGGCAAACGCCACACTCAGCAAAAATCCCATCACACCCGCCGCAAGAGTCACGATCATGTTCTCGGTGAGGATATCGCGCACGATGCTCATGCGCGTGGCACCGAAAGCGCGCTTCACACCGATCTCGGCACGACGCTGCCGCAGACGGCTGTGGGTCATGCTGCTCAGATTGATGGCCGGCACGAGCAGCAGGATCATCAGCAGCGTGATGCGCTCGCGGCGGTCGGCACCCACATCAGGCTTCTCATTGGCCCAGGGGCCTACCGCCTGGGTCTCCTGATCGTATGGACGGTCACGGCGTATGAACTTCCACCCTGTCGGCTCTATCTCCTCGTTGAATTTGTCGAACAGGCGCCCGCATTCATCTTGCACTTCGGCAAGCTCCACCCCCTCTTTGGCGAGAATCACAGCAGAGAGCGACCCCATGTGAGTGTTCCACACCTGTTTGGCATTCGCGGTGGTGGAATAGGGAATCCATGCGTCGGCATAAGCTTTGGTAGCCAGAGTGCTCACGTTTTTCACCACACCGCTCACCACGTAGGGCACACGCGACAGGCGCACCTCCTCACCCACCACATCCGGGCGGCCGAAAAGCTTGCGCGCAAGCCCCTCGGTGATCACGGCCTTCTTTATTCCCGACTCGAAATCACTCTCACTGAAAGGTGCGCCGTGGAGAAACGTGTAATCAAACACCTTGAAGAAATCAGCATCGCAGGCACGCAAGTCCACGCTCACCGATGGCTGTCCCGGCACCGAAGCCGGCGCACTCTCAAGCCACGCCATATAGATCGAAACAGCCTCAGCCGACTCAAGATCCTTGTAGAGTTTCTTCGCGGCATTTTCCCCCATGCCGCCATTACTGTTCCAGTCCGGCCCATCGTTTATCGAATAGATCGAACCATAGTCGGCATACAGTATCCGGTCGCGGTTCCCCTCAGGAGCAAACGGCACAACCTTAACCTCATAGAGCATCACCACAACCATGATGAGGAAGATCGCCAGTGCCGTACCCGTCACCGACACCCCCGACAGCACCGGCTGCTCCCTGAGATTATTCCATATATTCCTAATTACCTTCATTTTTTATTTATTGTTAACGCCAGTATATCACATTTTTAGAGTAGGGACGCACGGCTCGTGCGTCCGT
>CAYSKE010000084.1:6029-8770 GCA_964431465.1 uncultured Muribaculaceae bacterium
GGAATTGACACACCACACACAATCATGACTGCCATGATCACAAACACTATTCCTACACAAGCCCACAGACGAGGCCACTCAAGAAAGCCGAAATCACCGCGTGAGTTAAGTTCCATCGCTGCCATGTTTATGTCAAGCAAAGCCGCTATAGGAGTCACAAGCACAAGTAGAAGCAATCCCTCTCCGATCTGCGTGACAAACACACTGCGCGATGAAGCGCCTACAACTTTCATCAAGGCGATTTCCGACACACGCTGCCGAGTGCGGAACCAGAATGTGCCAAGCAGCCCGAGGAAAATATTGACAAGCAGAAACACCATTACCACTAATCGGTTGCGCGTATCTCTGCGTGTCTCCCGAGTCGAATTGCGGGCGATACTCTCAAACGACTGCACATCAGAGATGAATTGGTTGCCGATCCTGAATTGAGTCGGGATGTCAGCCATCAGATTCGCAATGAAATCCTTAGCCATGCCGTCTTTCACCCTTACCGTAAACTCCGCTTGACCATACAGCTGTGGCCAATCCGCTCTCAGTAGGCTTATTACTGACGCTGAATTTTTCTCACTATCGTATTCCGTATACTTCACCGGCTTAATTATTCCGATCACTTTTTTGGGCGCATAGTCTTTGAGACGATTGTAGTAGACATCCACTTCTTTGCCTATGAAAGTATCCGTATCAATCTTATCGCCGAAAATTCCGGCAGAAAGAATAACACCATCTGGCTCTTTTTCAAGCATTGCAGCAAGATCCTCGGGAGTCTCGCCATGGGTTCCACAATAGCGGAACACTCTAAGAAAATCGGGTGTCACTATTCTTATCGGAATCCACGAGATCGCACTACGTATTGTGTCTCCTATTCCGGAAACATAGTTAACGTCGGTGGAAGTATTGTTTGGATCATATGGATAAGCATTGATTGAAATTCCGACACATTCAATTTCCGGCCTGTGTCGCAAGCGGTTGACAATCTCCATCCGGTCATGATAGACCGCCGAATCATTACTGGCATCCTCCTTGTACTCTGGTGCCCTTGTGCTTACATTGCCTATGTTTACAAGAAACGCATTAGAGATGTCAAAACCGGTATCCTCGTTGACGTGATTGAACCTTACATAAAGAAAGTCCACGATCACCCAAAGAATCACCGACACGACGAGCAACTCAATAGCAAGCCATGTATTGGCTTTCCACTCCGCCATAAGGCGGCGATAGATATATCTGATTCCCATATCGTTACCCTTTTATCGCGTTTACAACATTGACTCTCGCAGCCTGCCATGCCGGAATACCGGTGCTGAGCACATTGAGGATGAAGCAGAACAAAAGCCCCCACACTATTGTCGACACGTGGATCAGAATTGAGAGGTTGACTATCGGCACATTGGTTGTCGCACGACTGTCACCCGTAAACAATTCCGCACCATAGAGGAGAGCAAAGCCCACACTCAATAAGAAACCGATCATACCGGCCACTAAAGTGACAATGATGTTTTCAGCAAAGATCTCACTGATGATTCTTGTTCGGCTCGCCCCGAATGCACGCTTCACACCAATCTCGGCACGACGCTGCCGCAATCGGCTTTGGGTCATACTACTGAGGTTGATAGCAGGAACAAGCAGGAGAATAGCAAGTATGATCATGCGTTGACGACGCACCGGCACCACATCCGGTTCCTTATTAGACAGGACTCCCACTGACTGCTGCTCCTGAGCATAAGGACGTCCGCGCTGAATCATCTGTATTCCAGTACTGGCAAGTTCTTCGTTGTACTTGACAAACAGGCGATCGCATTCCTTCTTCACATCAGCAAGCTTCACACCCTCCTTGGCAAGTATGACCGCCGACATCATGCCTCTGAGTTCGTTACTCCACATCCATCGTTGGGTAAATGCGGTGTACGGCACCCACATATCTGCGTAGGCTTTGGTAGTCAGAGTGCTGACATCCTTAACCACGCCTGTGACAACATATGGAACCATTGACAGGAAAATCTCCTCGCCTACAACATCCGTTCGTCCGAAAACCTTTCGGGCTACACTCTCCGTTATCACTGCATGACATATTTCTGCTTCAACGTCACCCTCCGTAAACGGTTTTCCTTCAATAAACGTGTAATCAAACACATTAAAGAAATCCGAATCGCATCCGCGCACATCCACCTTTACTGTCGGTTTCCCTTGCATACATGCCGATTCATCCTGCAACCAAGCAGCATATACGCTCACAGCTTCAGCGCCCTCAAGGTCTTTGTAGAGCTTTCTGGCAGTCCTTGCACTCATGCCACCGTTGGAGTTTCGCTCAGGCCCATTCTGTATCTCATAATATGAGCCAAAATCGGCATAGAGCATACGCTCACGATGGCTCTCCGGGGGAAAGGACTGGATGCTCACATCGTTCATCATCACCACAACCATGATGAGGAAGATCGCGAGCGCGGTGCCGGTCACCGACACCCCCGACAGCACAGGCTGCTCCCTGAGATTATTCCATATATTCCTAATAAATTTCATTCTTTATTTACTGTTAACGCCAGTATTTTCAGAGTAGGGACGCACGGCTCGTGCGTCCGCCTGATTATCAGCGTGCAAATCACGCGTGCGAGGGCGCGGCCATGCGACGCAGTTGCTGGCTCGACACGCATTCCCTTACGTGCCGGAATTGATATAATGAAGCGGTTAGTACACGCGGTGACCGTCGAAGAAGCGCATGATGCGCGACGTCTGGTTGGCCTGCT
>CAYSKE010000085.1:0-3781 GCA_964431465.1 uncultured Muribaculaceae bacterium
AACCCCACATCGAGCACGGTGGCGCCTTTGGGCAAGGTGATCAGTTCGCCTTTGGGTGTGAAAAGCACGATCTCGGAGGAGAAGAGATTGAGCTTGAGTGTGTCGAGGAAGTCGATTGCGTTTGGCTCGGGGTTGTCGAGGATGTCCTTGATGGTGTGGAGCCACACGTTGAGCTCGCTCTCCTCGTCGCTGTCGCCGATCTTGTATTTCCAGTGTGCGGCAAATCCTTTCTCGGCGATCTCGTCCATGCGGCGGGAGCGTATCTGTATCTCCACCCAGTTGCCGTCGGAACCCATGACGGTGAGGTGGAGCGCCTGATAGCCGTTGGCTTTCGGCACTGAGATCCAGTCGCGGGTGCGGTCGGGATGGAGTTTGTAGATGTCGGTTATAGCGGAATATATGTTCCAGCAGATGCTTTTTTCCTTGGCGGGATCATCGCAGTCAAAGATGATGCGCATCGCATAGAGATCGTAGACTTCCTCAAAGGAGATGTGCTTGGCCTCCATCTTTTTCCAGATGGAGTAAACCGATTTGACGCGTGCCTTTGCCTCGAAAGTGAGGCCGAGTTCACGGAGCTTGTCGGTGATGGGCGCGGAGAAGTCTTTGTAGACTTTCTGGCGGCGTGCCTCGGTCTCGGCGATCTTGCGTGAGATCTCCTCATAAGCGGCCGGTTGCTCATACTTGAAGCTGAGATCCTCGAGCTCGGTCTTAATGGCAAAGAGGCCGAGACGGTGGGCGAGGGGAGCGTAGATATATAAGGTCTCGCCGGCGATCTTGTACTGCTTGTTAGGCGCCATGCTTCCGAGCGTGCGCATATTGTGCAGGCGGTCGGCCATCTTGATGAGCACGACCCTTATGTCCTCCGACATGGTGAGGAGGAGCTTGCGGAAGTTTTCGGCCTGCGCCGACGCTTTGTCGCCGAAGATGCCGCCTGAGATCTTGGTGAGCCCCTCGACGAGCTGCGCGATCTTCGGGCCGAAGTGCTGCCTGATATCATCGACGGTGTAGTCGGTATCCTCCACCACATCGTGGAGGAGAGCAGCACAGATCGAAGTTGATCCGAGCCCTATTTCCTGACTGGCTATCTTGGCCACCGCTATCGGATGCAGGATATAAGGTTCACCCGACCGACGCCTTATGCCCTCGTGAGCACTTTTGGCAAATCGGAATGCGCGCTCAATGATCTCGGCCTTTTTCCGATGTTTTGAGCGCAAATACCCGTCCAGAACGTCCTGAAAAGCCTCGGCTATCATGGCGTCCTCCTCGGGAGCGGTAAATTTTTTTACGGCATTCTCTGACATATCAAATACAAATATAGCAAAACCTCGATAAAATGAGCTTCAATCATCAAAAAAACCATATCTTTGCAGAACAAAAGCTCTCTCCTGCTACATTCAAATGCTTTTTTGTGACGGTTCCGGTCGTGATGTCGGTCGGGAATCTCATGAAATGTGAATATGTGTCGAGTTGCTGAACGCGCCTATTCTTCGGGCTTTTCCGATGAATTGCGGCGGATTTTGTTGCGTGTGTGTCTGGCGGTGGTCGCTTTTGCAGCTTCCGCACAGGCGGGTCATGCTTTTTCATTGTCGCTTGACTCCATCGCTACGTGGGGGCGATTTCCTAATTTCTGTGTAAAGACCTACCGTTGGGGCGACCGCTTTTTCAATTCCTATGACTCGACCTATGTCGTAGGCACGGGCACAAAATTCAATGTGAAGTTCAAGACCGACTCCTGGATCGACCACTATTTCTTTGAGCTTGAAAACAACAACCGCATCAACATGGTGTCGGATGCGTCGACGGCGATGGGTGCCTACCTGACCTATCTTGCCGTGTCGGTGGGCTATGATGTGAATATCTCGCGTCTGGTGACGGGTAACACCAAGTCGCGCAAGCGATTTAACTTCGCATTCAACTGCGCTCTTTTCGGGGCTGATCTTTATGTGTATGACAACAACATAGGGACGACGATCACACGCTTCGGAGAACGCGGATCTTCCGATCGGGTCGACATACCGTTCAGGGGGCTCGACAACAAGGCTCTGGGACTCGACCTATATTATTTCATCAATAATAAACGGTACTCTCAGGCTGCGGCTTTCAATTTCTCGAAGATACAGCGGCGCAGTCAGGGCTCGTGGTATATAGGCTTCTCTTATCTCAATGAGCGGTACAATTTCAATTTCTCGGGACTTGATGAACAGTACAGGGAAAAGCTACCGACGAGCTGGGAGGACTATACCTATCACGTGAAGGTGAAAAACTATTTCCTGAAAGGTGGATACGGCTACAACTGGGTGCTCGGTCGGCACTGGCTTATAGCAGTATCGGAGTCGCCTATGCTTGGATTGCGGCATGGTGTGGTCAATGAGGAGAGGACAAAAAACACGTTCGGTGCCTACAACGTTTTCCGCGTGTCGGGAGTCTATAACCGGCGTCGGCTTTTTGCGGGGCTTGTCGGGCGCATCTCCACCAGCCTGATAAGAGATCATGAGTCAACGATGCTGTCCAACATGATGTCGGTGGAGCTCTCGGTGGGTTATCGCTTCAATCTCTGGTGAGAACAGGAGAATCGTCAGAACTTTCCGGGAGGATGGCAATGCGCAGCAGGGTAGGTGGTTAAAGGGGATGTGGATACTTTTGCAGAGAAAACGGTTTAATTAATTTCAGTAAAACCGACCTTATGGCTTATCTTTGTTGTTATAATAGAAAACACGAATAAGATTCAACTATTTTGTTATGGTAAATATCGGACAGTACAACCGTCTGAAGGTTGTAAAAAAAGTGGATTTCGGGGCTTATCTCGACGGCGGAAACGGTGTGGAGATACTTTTGCCCGAAAAGTATGTGGAACCGACAGTGCAGATCGGCGACGAGCTTGATGTGTTTATCTACACCGACAGCGAGGACCGGCTTATAGCCACTACGGAGCACCCGTTTGCCAAAGTGGGTGAGTTTGCGTTCCTGCAAGTGTCGCAGGTCAATGAGGTGGGAGCGTTTCTCGACTGGGGTATTTCAGGTAAGGATCTGCTTGTGCCTTTCAGCGAGCAGAAGTCGCGCATGATGCGCGGAGGTATCTATCCGGTCTACGTGTATCTCGACATGGCCACGAAGCGTGTGGCCGCCTCGACGAAACTCGATAAGTTTTTGGGCAATACAATCCCGAAATATAAGCGTGGCGACAATGTGAAGGCTCTTGTGCTGCGGCATGAGGATCCGGGCTATCGCGTGATTGTGGATAATCTGTTCAAGGGAATAATATATGACAGCGATCTCTACAGCGAGATTGAGCTGGGTGAGACGATCGACGCTCATGTGAAGCAGGTGCGCGACGACGGCAAGATCGATCTGAGTCCCGGGCCTGATGCCGCCTCGCGCGTGAAGGTTCTCGCTGAGAAGATCTACTATCTTGCCGAAGCGGGCAACGGCAAGATGCCGCTTTCTGACGCTTCGACTCCCGAAGAGATCAAGTCGCTGCTCCAGTGCAGCAAAAAGGATTTCAAAAAAGCGGTGGGCTTCCTGCTGAAAAACGGGATAGTGTCGCAGAGCGAGGGGCAGCTCAATGTGATTGCGAAATGGAGTGATAAGATCGGGCAATAATCAATAGGCTAATAATGGCAAAAGCTAAAGTAGGAGATAGAGTGAGATTTCTGAATGCCGTGGGCGGCGGCGTGGTGGCACGCGTCGACGGCGGCATGGTATATGTGGAGGATGAGGACGGTTTCCTCACCCCGGTACTCGACAGGGAGTGTGTGGTTGTGGCAGATGCGCGCGCCATGCA
>CAYSKE010000085.1:3881-8712 GCA_964431465.1 uncultured Muribaculaceae bacterium
CTACCTGAAGAGAAATTTCATGAGACACCCGAAGGGGAGAAACTTAACGTCACTCTGGCTTTTGAGCCTCTTGACCTGCGGCAGCTTTCGTCGACCACATGGGATGTGGTGCTGGTGAATGATTCAAATTACTACCTGTCGGTGGCTTTGTCGTGCCGCGGCGCGGGCGATGAGTCGTGGACTTTCCTGCGTGCCACATCGGTAGAGCCGGCCACTCAGGTGCGTCTTGCCGAGGTTGACAGCACTGATATTCCGGCACTCGATTTCATTGCCGTGCAGTATATAGCCTATAAGACCGACAGCACTTTCTCGATGAAGCAACCGGCATCGGTTGAACTTAAAATAGACACGACAAAATTCTTTAAGCTGCACTGCTATAAGGATAATCCATATTTTGACACCGATGTGATCGCCCACGAGATCGTGACTGACGATGTGCCCGCCGGGAAGAAGAAGGTGGATGTAAGCGCGCTGCGCCGCTCGATGCTTGCCTCGAAAAAGGCTGCCGACCTGCGCCCGGAGCGCCGTCCGCTCATGAAACGCCAGCGTCACCGCGATCCAGACCCGACAAAAGAGCTTGTCGTAGACCTCCATATCGCTGAATTGGTAGATAATGTGCGCGGACTTAGTCCGGCCGACATGCTGAACCGCCAGATCGACGAGTTCCGCGAGGTCATGGATGCCAATATTCGCAACAAAGGGCGCAAGATTATCTTTATCCACGGCAAGGGTGAAGGTGTGCTGCGTGGCGCGCTTATAAAGGAGCTCACGCACCGCTACAAGGGGCACGACGTGCAGGATGCGTCGTTCCGTGAATATGGTTTCGGGGCAACTCAGGTTATCATAAGATGATAATCTGCTTCACAGGTACAGGCAACAGTGCCGCGGTGGCTTCAGTGCTGTCGCGGCATCTTGGCGATGAGGAGATCGTGATGCTTGCTGGGGAGCTGCTATGCGATGACGCTCCGTCGCTCCGGCTGTCGGACGAGCGGATAGTGTGGGTGTTTCCCACCTACAGCTGGGGAGTGCCGCCCGTTGTAGTCAGGTTTATCAAGCGGGCGACTATCGAGGGGGCTGAGCGGGCCGAACACTTCATGGTCACGACCTGCGGCGACGATGTGGGACGCATCGACAGCCAGTGGCGCAAGTTAATGGGTCATCGCGGATGGAATGCCAAAGGCGCATGGTCGGTGCAGATGCCAAACACCTACGTGTGCATGAAGGGGTTTGATGTAGATAGTGATGCCGTTGCCGATGCCAAGCTCGAAGCTATGCCGGGGCGGGTGAAGCATGTGGCCTCGAGGATTGCAGCCCGATCAGCTGAGACCGATGTGGTTTCCGGAAGCTGGAGCGGGGTAAAGAGCGGCATAGTATATCCTTGGTTCAGGCGGTATGCAATGTCGCCAAAGCCGTTTCGTGCCTCTGAGGCTTGCATAGGGTGCGGGCGATGCGCCCGGGAGTGCCCGATGTGTAATATCACTCTTGATCACTCGACACATCGCCCGGTGTGGGGCTCGAATTGCGCCCTGTGTCTGCGCTGCTATCACTATTGTCCGGTCAGAGCCATCGACTATGGAAAATCAACTGCAGGAAAGGGGCAGTACCGATGCCCTGACGACGCAGGTCTTCAGGGTTGAGCTGGGGGCGATAAACCGCGTGGCTTTCCGGCGCATCATGCGGCGATGGCTGTGGCTGGCGGCTCTGCCTGTTGCGGCATTGCTTATTGCAGGGGTTGCAGCTGACAGGCGTTGGCTTTTCATGATACCGATGCTGGTGTGCCTTATTTACCCTTTTATCGCAGTCATGGCGGCATGGTCGCAGACGGCTACGCCAGATCTTGCGCAGTCCACGCGCCCGCATTACGCCAAGCTGACGCGCCGGGGAGTGGAGATTGTGCCGGTTGTCGATGACATAACACCCGACACACGCATGGCGAGGTTTATTGAAGCCGATGATGTGACCGACACAGCTTTGTCGGGGCAATATGTGGTTTTGTATCTTCGCGGCGGCTCCTTTATGCTGATCCCTCTGAACTCGGTGGATAATCCCGACACGCTTATCGAGGCAGCCGACGCACTTGTCACTGCAACAAATAGATAATTTTTGGCAAAACTTTCCAAATTTGGAAAGTTTTTATTAGGTTTGTGATATACAATTAGAAGCTATATGAATAAACATATCCAGACAAAGAGTGACAATCTTGGCGCTTATATACGCATGGAGCGAAAAAGTGCCGGTGTAACGCAGGCTCAACTCGGAAAAATGATAGGGCTATCGGAATCGCGTGTTTCCAAAATCGAGAACGGGGCACCGATTACTCCTGCAGTGGCTTCGTTCATATTAGGTAAACTTGGCTCTAAGCTGGAGATAAGAGTGCGTAATACAAAGGAATACAATAAGGATAATGTGGCATATCTGATGTCGGTAACTTATCACTATGCCAAGATTAAGAATATCCCGCTTCATAAGGCATATCAATATCTTGAGACATTCAAGGGAATTGATTTTCTTTTGGAATTTAAGGAGATTGAGCAAACATTGGCTTATGAGGACATAGTTGAGGATCTAACCCGGGTTTGCGCCCGCAATGGCGGTGCTCTATCATGAATCTATATCATGGCAGCAATCAGCAAATAGAGGAGATTGATCTTGACCGATGCAGAAAATATAAGGATTTTGGAACCGGTTTTTATCTCACAGCTGATTACAGCCGTGCTGTAGCTATGGCACAGCGAAGAGGGGCGCGTGAAGGAGGTTCGCCATCAATTACTGCTTTTCTGTTTTATAAGAATAATTGTCCGCCAGAGATAAAGATTAAAGAATTCAAGGGATATACGGCTGAATGGGTGCGGTTTGTAATGGACAATCGTGACAGGAGCTTAAATCCTCCTTATGCTCATGAATATGATATTGTGATAGGACCGGTCGCAGACTCTCGTGTTGATCCAGTCATAGATAATTATAAGCAAGAATTCTCAGGTGATATTTATAATCCTGCAAATCTCAGCATACTTGCATCGCGCCTGAAGTATCCGGGTGGTTATGTTCAATATTGTTTTTGTACGGAGAAAGCAGTTAATCAGTTAATAAGGAACTAAGTCATGAATAAAATAAAAATAGAGGATATCTTATCGGAACTTGGAGTCCGTGTCGCAGAGAAGTTCAGTCTTAATACTCAGGAAGCTGTTGCAGCTGTGGTAAATTCAAAAATCGGAAATGAGATAGCCGCCGGTGTATTAGGAAACATGACTATCGACGATATGTCGGAACGTCTGTTTTATGAGATTTCTATGGCGCGGTAATGGTGTGGTAGGTTTTCCTGACGATGTTGGAAAAACGGCAAAAATGACCGAATTTGCGTTGGAAAAGCGGCATAATTTGTCAATTTTGCATTGGAAAAGCGGCGAAAATCGCTAAATTTGCGTTGGAAAAGCGGCAGGGACGATTTGTGAGGTCTTGTAAAACGCTTGTAGTCAATATAAGAATGGTGAAATAGCATGCTCTATCGTAAAATAACATCATATATTGAGGATTTCTACCGGACGTCGGGTAATGCGCTTTTGCTTACAGGCGCGAGGCAGACAGGTAAGACCTATTCCGTGCGCAACTTCGGCAGGAGGTTCAAAAGTTTTGTTGAGATAAATTTTATTGAAAATCGTGAGGCTGTAGAGATCTTCAAGGGTGTGACGTCGGCAGATGAAATTTTATTGCGTCTGTCGGCGCTGACCAATATTGAGTTGATTGAAGGTGACACATTGATTTTTTTTGATGAGGTGCAATGTTGCGACAACATCGTCACTGCCGTGAAGTTTCTTGTGGACGACGGTCGTTTCCGCTATATACTCAGTGGCTCTCTTCTTGGCGTGGAATTAAAAGATATAGGTTCGCAGCCGGTAGGATACATGGGTGTCAAGGAGGTTTTCCCTCTTGATTTCGAGGAGTTCATCATAAATATGGGAGTATCGGAGGTCGTAAGATCCAAGCTGCAGGAGTGTTGGGAGAAACGGATGCCGGTAGACGCAGTTGTGCATGAGAAGATGATGCAGCTTTTCAGGCTGTATATTGTCGTGGGAGGTATGCCGGCAGTGGTGTCGGAATATAAAAAGAGCAACAACCTAAATATCGTGTCGCGTGTCCAGAAAGATATTGTGTCATTGTATCGAATGGATATATCTCAGTATTCAGAGCGCGACAAATTGAAGATAAAAGAAATATTTGATCTTATCCCTTCGGAGCTTGATGCAAAAAACAAGAGGTTTGTTCTGAAACGTCTTAATGAGCACGCCAAGTTTGAACGTTATCAAGATAGTTTCCTATGGCTGAAAGATGCAGGTGTGGCTATCCCGGTTTATAATGTGGATGAACCTAAGGAACCTTTGAAACTTTCGGAGACAAGAAATCTTTTTAAGTTGTTTTCTAACGATGTCGGTTTGCTCGCAGCTCAGTATGCCTCAGGTATTCAGTTGAAGGTCATAACGGGTGATCCGTCGATAAACTTTGGGGCGGTTTTTGAAAATGCGGTGGCAGAGGAGCTTAAGACGCACGGGCTTGTACCATACTACTACAACAATAAAAAACGTGGAGAGGTGGATTTTGTGGTGTCGGTAGGAGGAAATGTCCTCCCGATAGAGGTGAAATCGGGTAAAGACTACCAACGCCATAATGCACTGTCAAATCTAATGGATGATTCGCCTTATGATCTTGCGGAGGCAGTGGTGTTGTGCAACGCCAATTTATCGGTAGAAGGTAGGATTATTTATGCACCGATTTATATGGTTATGTTTATCAAACCGATTGAGGATAACATCGGGGTATATAGGATAGATCTTTC
>CAYSKE010000086.1:0-8706 GCA_964431465.1 uncultured Muribaculaceae bacterium
ACCATGTGTTGATGATAACCTGCTCGCGTGAAGTAGTGTTGAACACAACTGCGGTCTCCGAGTTCAGGCCGAGCTCCTTGTAGTTCTCAACCTTAGCCTTGGATGCGTTGTAGACGATGAAGTCGGGAGTGAAGTCCTTGAGCTCTTCCTCGGTGGGAGCGATAAACATGTTGGTCACGAAGTGAGCCTGCCATGCAACCTCCATGATGAAGCGCACTGCCATGCGGGTGTCCTTGTTGGCGCCGCAGAAGCGGTCAACAACATAAAGTTTCTTATTTGAGAGCTCCTTTACGGCGATTTCCTTTACGGCTTCCCAAGTCTTTTCGGTGACAGGCTTGTTGTCGTTCTTATATTCCTCAGTTGTCCACCATACATTGTCCTTGGAGTTCTCGTCGAGCACGATGAACTTGTCTTTAGGCGAGCGGCCGGTATAAATGCCGGTCATCACGTTAACGGCACCGAGTTCCGTTACTACTCCTTTTTCAAAGCCTTCGAGAGAGGGAAGGGTCTCTTCTTTGAAAAGCTCCTCGTATGAGGGGTTGTAAATAATCTCAGTGGTACCCGTGATACCGTACTGGGTTAAGTCAATCTTGCTCATTTCTGTTTTATTAGATTGATTTTATTATTGTTGGGTTGTTGTTACTTCTCTTTTTCAGGGAGCAATACCGCTTTAGATTGATTCTGCGACGTGTCAGGCGGCATCCGCCCCACAACCCGTGCCCGCATTCCGGTCATTCCTACCCTTGTGGAAGGCACTGGTTCTTCATTTAACGCAAAGTTAACTTTATTTTCTTTAACCACATCATCTTTCAACCTTTTTTTTATCTCCTAAAACGATTAATTTTGTCTTTTGTGATAGACGACCATATTAATATAGCGCAACCGTTGGCGCGGGTCATCTGGGCCGACGACGAGATTGACCTCCTGAAACCCCACATCCTGTTTCTCACGGCAAGGGGCTATCAGGTCACGCCCGTCACGTCCGGTTCCGACGCTATCGAGGCCGTCACCCGACGCCCCGGGCAATTCGACATCGTCTTTCTCGACGAGAACATGCCGGGACTATCGGGACTCGACACCCTCGACAGGCTCAAATCCGTGGCGCCCCACATTCCCGTCGTGCTCATCACAAAGAATGAAGACGAGCACATCATGGATCTCGCCCTCGGCAACCGCATCGCCGACTACCTCATCAAGCCCGTCAACCCAAACCAGATCCTCCTCTCCCTGAAAAAAGTGCTGCAGAGCGACCGGCTCATCGTCGACAACGACACGCGCCGCACACGCGAGCGCTACACTACTCTAACCGCCGCCATTGATGAGGCCGTCTCAATCACCGAGTGGCACGACATCTACCGCCGCCTCACAGCCGCAGCTGTCGATCTCGGCCCCGGCCACTCCGACACCGCCGCCATCCACCTCTCCCTCATCGACACCGCCAACGAAGCCTTTTTCCGGTTCGTGAGCCGCAACTACATCTCGTGGATCACCTCCCGCCCCTCCTCTCAGGCGCCCGTCATGAGCCCCGACGTGCTCGACACTGCCATCCTCCCCCTCCTCCGGCAGGATCAGAAACCGGTGTTGCTTCTGCTCGACAACTTCACGCTCGACCAGTGGATCATCGCCCAGCCTCTTTTCACCCGCGAGTTCCACATCGCCTCCGACTCACTCTACACCGCCATTCTCCCCACATCCACCCAATATTGCCGCAACGCCGTCATGTCAGGGCTCCTGCCTGCCGACATTGCCACCCGCTTCCCGTCGCTTTGGGTCAGCGAGGAGTCATCGCAAGGAAAAAACCTTCATGAGGAAGCCTTGTTGCGCGACTGGATCGACCGCCGACGCATCAGCGGTTGCACGCTCGCCTGTTTCCCCACCACCGACTCCGCCTCGCTCCACGCCGCCGTGCGCAACTGGCATTCCTGCTCTGCCACCCTCACCGTCATCACGGTCAGCTTCACCGACATGCTCGCCCATTCCATAGCCGACAACCCCATGATGCGCGAGCTTGCCCCGAGCGACTCAGCCTACCGCTCACTCCTTCTCTCATGGCTAAGCCACAGCCCGCTCAATCAGCTTCTGTCGGCCATTGCGGCCTCGCGCCGCCCCCTCGTCGTCACCACCGACCACGGTTCGATCAAAGTCACCAATCCCGTCAAGGTCAGCGCACGCTCCGACGCCACGTCTGCTCTCCGCTACAAATTCGGCCGCGACATCTCCGCCCCGTCGCGCCACGCCTTAACCCTCTCCCACCCATCCGGGGCAGGCATTCCGGCACCGGCGCTCGCCTCATCCTGCATCATTGCCGGCAAGCGCGACTTCTTCCTCTACCCCAACGACTTCAACACCTATGCCCGCACCTTTGCGGGATCCTATCAGCATGGGGGCATCTCAATGCAGGAAATGATCCTCCCCCTCGTCACACTCCTACCGAAATAAAAGAAAACATCCACATATATAAATATGAAAGAGACAACATTCACCATCCCCGCTGCATCAGAGTCCGAGATCGACAACGCCGCCGACCGCATCCTTGAAGCTGCCGACGGTTGCTCAGTCATAGCCTTCCACGGCGAGATGGGAGCAGGGAAAACCACCATAATCAGCGCCATCGCCCGCGCGCTCGGCGTCTCACCCGAGGAAATTTCCTCACCCTCCTTCTCCATCATCAACGAGTACCGCTCCGACGCCACGGCCGAACTCATCTACCACTTCGACCTCTACCGCCTCCAGTCCATCGAGCAGGCTGCCGAGATAGGAGTCGAGGACTATTTTGACTCCGGCGCGCTCTGTCTGCTTGAGTGGCCCGACATCATCGACCCCCTCCTCCCCTTGGCCACAACCGACGTCTATATCACCGTCCTCCCCGACTCTTCGCGGAAAATCCGCATTGTCAATCCACTCTGACCTTCCGCGATGCAGATCACACTTCAGCAATGCGGCTCCACAAGCACCGAGCTTAAACGCATCATTCAGTCCGGACGCTTCCTCCCCTCAGGAGCGACACTCCGCGCCGTCAACCAGACGGCCGGACGCGGACAACGCGGCAACACATGGGAAGCGCAACCCGGCAAAAACCTCACGTTCTCCATACTCCTCCGCCCCGGCGGACTCCTGCCGAAGCACCACTTCCTCGTTTCCGAGGCAATAGCCATTGCCGTAGCCTCATTTGTTGCAAACCTCATCGGCGACAAAGCCACCGAGAAAGTATCCATCAAGTGGCCCAACGACATATATTATGGTGACCGCAAGATCGCGGGTATCCTCATCGAGAACACGCTCGGCGTCTCAGGCCAGATCCTGCAATGCGTCGCAGGCATAGGCATCAACATCAATCAGGACACCTTCTCCCCATCCATCCCCAACCCCGTTTCCGTCCGTCAGATCATCGGGTGCGATACCGAGCTGGAGCCGCTCATGCCCCGCATCTCACGCTCAATCACTGCATTTGTCGACAGCCTCGCCCCCATCATTGCCGCGGGTGACCCCATAGCCGACTTCGAGCGCATGTACCACAACTGGCTCTGGCGTGCCGACGGGTTCTACAACTGGCGCGACACAGCGTCAGGCACCGTTTTCTCCGCCGCAATCCATCAGGTGCTCCCATCCGGACAACTTATTCTTCGCCTCCCCGATGAAAACACCATCGGTTATATGTTTAAAGAAGTAGAGGCTATTCTCTGACGACCGCAATCCGGTCAAACAACTCCACTTTTATGACCACTGATAACACACCCGCCACCCCCGACGATAAAGACCTGCGACTGCTGCAGCTTCTAAGCCAGACATTCGGCACTGCCAGCGCCGCAAGCACCGAGATCATCAATCTCGAAGCCATACTCAACCTCCCCAAAGGCACCGAGCACTTTGTGGCCGACCTCCACGGCGAGCACAAAGCCTTCAACCACATCCTGCGCAACGCATCAGGCAACATCAAGCGCAAAGTCACCGACCTCTTCGGCAACACCATGCGCGACAGCGACATCCGCCAGCTGTGCGCACTCATCTACTATCCCGAGAAAAAACTCGAGCTGATAAAAGCCGAAGAGCCCGACATCAACGACTTCTACAGCATCACCCTCCACCGCCTCATAAGCGTCTGCCAGTCCGTTTCATCCAAGTACACCCGCTCCAAAGTCCGCAAGGCACTCCCCCCCGAGTTCGCCTACATTATCGAGGAGCTACTCCATGAGTCCCCCTCCGACGAAGACAAGCAGGCCTACTTCTCACGCATCATCGAGACCATCATTTCCACCGGACAGGCCGACGCCTTCATCATCGAGCTCTGCAAACTCATTCAGCGACTCTCGATCGACCAGCTCCACATTCTCGGCGACATCTTCGACCGTGGCCCCGGCGCACACCTCATACTCGACGAGCTATCCTACTATTCACGCTTCGACATCCAGTGGGGCAACCACGACACACTCTGGATGGGAGCCGCAGCCGGCAACGACGCCTGCATAGCCAACGTCCTGCGCCTCTCCCTCCGCTACGCCAACCTCACCACACTCGAGGACGGCTACGGAATAAGCCTGCTGCCACTCGCCACATTCGCCATGGATACCTACGCCGACGATCCGGCCCGACGGTTCCAGCCAACCGTCGCACCCGACGTCCACCTCGACCATAAGACGCGCCAGCTCATTGCCCTCATGCACAAAGCCATCGCCATCATCCAGTTTAAGCTCGAGGGGCAGCTCATCGCGCGCCATCCCGAGTGGGGCATGGACAACCGCCGGCTGCTGGAACACATCTCCCCTGACCGCACATCAGTCTTCCTTCCCCGCGAAAACAACACCTATCCACTCAACGACCACAACTTCCCCACCATCGATCCGGCCGACCCCTACGCCCTCACCCCCGAGGAGCAGACACTCGTCGCCAAACTTCATCACTCCTTCCGCGTCAGCGACAAGCTCCGCCGCCATCTCAAGATACTCCTCTCCAACGGCAACCTTTACACCGTCTGCAACTCCAACCTCCTCTTCCACGCATCAATGCCCCTCAACCCCGACGGCACATTGAAAGAAATCTCCGTCATGGGCAAGACCGTGTCAGGCAAAAACCTCTACGACCGCATAAACCACCTCATGCGCGCCACATTCAACGACGACGCACCCGCCGAAATGCGCAATTACTCCAAAGACTACTATTGGTATCTCTGGTGCGGCCCCGATTCCCCCCTGTTCGACAAAAGTTGCATGACCACATTCGAGCGCTACTTCATCGACGACAAATCCACCCATCACGAAGACAAAGGCGCTTACTACACCCTCCGCGACCAAGTCGAGATATGCGACATGATCCTCGACGAATTTTCAGTCACCGGAGAGCACCGTCACATCATCAACGGCCATGTACCCGTCAAAGCAGTCAAAGGAGAATCCCCCATCCGCGCCGACGGACGCCTCATGGTCATCGACGGAGGATTTGCCGAAGCCTACCACAACAAGACTGGCACAGCCGGCTACACACTCGTCTACCACAGCACAGGATTCGTCCTCGTTCAGCACGAGCCATTCACCTCAGTCGACGACGTCATCCGCACAGGCTCCGACATCGCAGGCACCACCGTCATTGTTGAGTCATCGGCAAAACGCATCCGAGTCCGCGACACCGACCGTGGCCGCGTCCTCGCCAACCAGATCGCCGAGCTCAAAGAGCTCCTCCACGCCTACCGCAACGGCATCCTCCCCGAGCGCAAAAAATAGGTTTCCCCCACTCCCTCCCCGG
The DNA here is from genome assembly GCA_964431465.1 of uncultured Muribaculaceae bacterium. Lineage (GTDB taxonomy): Bacteria > Bacteroidota > Bacteroidia > Bacteroidales > Muribaculaceae > JAFLTL01. The sequence goes on from CAYSKE010000086.1 coordinate 5,737, forward strand.
CCCTCCGAGTCCTCCGAGTGCTCCGCACCCTCATCCCCCACTGTGTGGTGCGTCCGCTACCCCTTTCCGCGCCCTTCCGCGATCTCCGAGTCCTCACTCCCCCGCCGGCACAGCCCCATCCTGAGGCTCACTATACCACTGCGAGTACATCAGATAATTTCCCGCGATTTTGTGGTTCATCTCCTTAGCCTTTTCCGGCTCAACCATCTTTATAAACTTGGCGGGAGCGCCACCCCACAGCTCATGGGCGCCGATCTTAGTGCGCGACAGCACCACCGACCCGGCAGCTACGAGAGCACCTTCCCCCACCTCGGCATCATCCATCACCACTGCGCCCATCCCTATCAGCGCAAGATCATGAATCTTGCAGCCGTGCAGAGTCACATTGTGACCGATCGACACATTGTCGCCGATTTCGATCGTCGACTTCTGGTAGAGCGTGTGGAGCACCGAACCGTCCTGAATATTCACGCGGTTTCCGATTCTGATCGAGTTCACGTCACCGCGAAGCACAGTGTTGAACCATATCGAGCAATCATCGCCGATAACCACATCACCCACGATTGTTGCATTTTCAGCGAGAAAACAGTTCTCACCGATCTTTGGCGCGATTCCGCGCAGAGGTATTATAAGAGCCATATATCCGTTTATTTATTCATTTATTTTTCGGCAAAATTATCACTCATTCCACATCGGTCATGTGTTAAATGACCAATCCCCCACTTTGCATGGTGCGTCCGCCTCCCCCCATAGAGTAGGGACGCACGGCTCGTGCGTCCACATTATCCGAGTCCTCCGAGCCCTCATCCCCATATCATATCGCCGCCGTAGCCCGTTCGAGCCACTGCCGCGACGCATCATCCTTCAGGTAAGGCATCAGCGCACCCCTCACACGCTCGTGATACCCGTTGAGCCACTGTCGCTCCTCAGCCGTGAAAAGCGTCATGTCGATAAGCCTTGTATCAAACGGGAAAAGCGTCAGAGTCTCAAACTTCAGAAACTTCGTGCCGTCGCCATGAGCCACAGGAGCAGCCTCGACCGTCAGGATCAGATTCTCGCAGCGCACGCCATGCACCCCCTCGCGGTACAGCCCCGGCTCATCGCTCGTCACCATACCCTCCGTCATCGGAGTCATGTTGTTATTGTTTCTTATCGTCTGCGGCCCCTCGTGCACATTCAGGAAATGCCCCACGCCGTGACCCGTCCCGTGCAGATAATTGTTCTGCCCGCGCCACACATACTGGTGAGCTAAGATATCCAGCTGCACCCCGCGCGTCCCCGCCGGAAACACAGCCATATCAAGCGCAATCGTCCCCTTCAGCACCAGAGTGAAATCACGCTTCTGCAGAGCCGTCGGCTCCCCAAGCGAAACCGTGCGCGTTATGTCAGTCGTCCCGTCGAGATACTGTGCGCCGCTGTCCACCAGCAGCAGATTACCGCGCTTCAGCTCAGCGTTCGACTCCTCCGTCGCCGAGTAGTGCACGATAGCCCCGTTAGGCCCGTGACCCGCGATCGTGTCGAAACTCTCGTCAAAAAAGAGCTCCTGCGCGCTGCGCTTCTCCCTCAGTATCGCGGCCACATCGAGTTCCGTAGTCTTCACCCCCTCCTCCATCCGGCGGTCGATCTCAGCGAAAGCCTCAGTGAGAGCCACACCGTCGCGCACCATCGCACGCCTGAAGCCCTCTATCTGCACCCCGTTTTTCTGCGCCTTCATCATCGCCACCGGGCACTCCCCCTCCACAGCGCGCGGGCCGAGTATCGCAGCCACAGCCGCCGAAGTCTTTGCCGGGTCTATCAGTACCCTCACATCCTTCCCCAGCCCCTCGAGAAAACCCTTCACGCAGCCGTACCCCTCACATCTCACCCCGGCCTCATTCAGGTGCCCCCTCACCTCATCCGTCAGCTTGTCAGGATCGATGAAAAGCACGCAGTCATTTGCCCCGACATAGAGAAACGACGTAGCCACAGGATTACACTTCACATCACGCGCCCTTATGTTCAGCGTCCACGCGATCTCGTCAAGTGCCGAGATAAACACCCCCGACACCTGCTTCCCCGCGAGAGCACCCCTCACCCTTCCGAGCTTCTCGCCGGCACTCTCCCCCGCATACTTCAGATCATGCACAAAAACCTTCCCCTTAGGCAGCGGCGGACGCTCATCCCAAAGCCCCTCCACCGGATCAAACTCCACATCCACCCCGAGATCATACTGGCTCAGAGCCGCCACCATACTCCGGGCAGCCTCAGCCGACATCATCCATCCGTCCACACCCACACGGCTTCCCCTCACCATGTTGGCGGCAAGCCATGCGTTGATCGACGGCGTCCCTGCCAGCCCGTCCTTCATCAGCCCGATCCCGCTCCCCGAGAGCTGAGCCGCAGCTTGGATAAAATAGCGCGAGTCAGTCCACAACAGAGCCTCCGACAGCGTCACGACAAGCGTCCCCGCCGATCCCGTGAAACCCGAGAAATATCGGCGCGCCTGCCAGTGCGAGGCAAGATACTCACTCTGGTGAGGATCACTCTGCGGTATCACTGCCGCACCTACACCTGCCGACTTCATCTTCGATCTGAGCGCGTCGAGTCGCCCTGCTATATCTGCATTCATATTATCCTAAGCCTTGAAAAGTGGAAAAATTGATTCTCTCGCATTGCAAACATAGTGAAAAAAACACACAACGATGCAAAATTGACCAAACAGAGAAAAAAAAGTCGCTTTTTTTTTGGCGATACAAAAAAAGGCTCTATCTTTGCAAGCGATTTCAAGGACGACATCATCCGTCCGAGGTCAAAGAGATCATTTAAGACGCCTCTTTAGCTCAGTTGGCCAGAGCACGTGATTTGTAATCTCGGGGTCGTTGGTTCGAATCCGACAAGAGGCTCACTGAGTGAGATAGACGAAATCTATTACACTCCAAGGGCGAATACCAGAGTGGCCAAATGGGGCAGACTGTAAATCTGCTGGTTTAT
>CAYSKE010000087.1:0-8500 GCA_964431465.1 uncultured Muribaculaceae bacterium
CCATGTGACCGCGGCGACAAGCAGCGCGTAGCCTATGCCCGCTATCAGGAAAAAGTTGAAGCGGAGAGCGGCGGCAAAATTTCCGTGCAGAGCCGCGTGGAGGGCGCGTGTGGCGCCACACCCCGGGCAGTCGTAGCCCGTCAGGAGTTTCAGCGTGCATTTGGGCATCCACACTGCTCCGTCGGGATCGACACACCACACCGTGGCGATGACGGCGGTCAATGCCACGGCGATCAAGGCGACGGTCAGAGACCTATTGCGCCGGCAAATGCTCCCAGAAATACGCAAACCATGTAGATGAGGCTGACAACAAGACCCGAGCAAGCCGAAGCTATCGCCCAGTTGCGCGCCAGACGCGACTTGCGGTAGGCTTCCTGATAGTTGCCGCGTGCCCACTCCGAGTCGACCTGAGCCGCGTAGACGATCGACACGATGCCGAGCGGAAGGCAGCACAATATCGTGGAGAGGATCGCCCAGACGAGGTTGCTCGACGGCGGATAGACCGGCACGTTGCCTCCCGGCTGCTGCGGAGCTGAGTAATAGCCTCCTCCGGCGTTGGGGTTGTAGCTGTTTTGAGCCATCGGGCGGAAAATATATGCCAGATCAGCGACCTCACCGGCCGGCTTCCAGTCGTTCATACCCACGCACCAAACCATGGTCGACGCGGTCACGCCGTTGGCTGTGAGCTGCGATTCATCCACCGGGCCGTGCTGCGTGTTGTTGCTGTCAAGAAAATAATATTGTGCCATTTCAGTCGTTTGTTTTGCTGCAAAGATAGGTGGTCGGAGTCTAAATGGCAACACGCATTGTTATTATTATTATATTTGCACAATATTTTTTGAAATAGATGGAATATAAGAATATATTGACGCGGCTCATCGCCCGCAAGATTGCTGAGGGTAAGGGTGAAACGGTCGCTTTTTCCGACCGCCCGTCGGTAGCTGCCGAGTGGCGCGATTTCACTTGGGGCGAATTTGCCGGGAAAACCGCTGCGCTCGCTTCGGCTCTGCTTGCCCGCGGCATAGCGCCCGGAGAGTGTCTTGCGGTGTACTCGCCCAACCGCGCCGGAGCGCTATTTGTGGATTTTGCCGCCTACGCTCTCAGGGCGGTTCCGGTCTCGATTTATTCCACATCGAGTCCCGATCAGGTCGCTTATATCGTCAACGACTGCAGTGCCGCGCTTCTTTTCTGCGGCGGTCAGGAGCAATATGACAACGCCCGCTCCGTCCGCACCTTCCACTCCCGGTTTATGGGGCTTGTGGCGATGGACGGCATCACGCTCGATCCCGCCGACAACACCACGGTCACCTTCTCTGCGCTCATAGAGGAGGGGATGGCGTCGCTCGCCACCAACCGCGCGGCCATCGACGCCGTCACCGCCTCCGCCACCCCCGACGATGTGGCCACGCTCATCTACACCTCAGGCACCACCGGCGAGCCCAAGGGCGCCATACTGCCCCACAGTTGTTTCGACGAAGCGATCCGCTTCCACGACAAGCGTTTTGCCTCGATCGACGCCGCCGATACATCGCTCTGCTTCCTCCCGCTCAGCCACATCTTCGAGAAAGCGTGGACATGCTACTGCCTGCACCGCGATGTGCGCGTCTGCATCAACCGCGACCCCAAGGAAGTAGCCGAGGCAGTGAAGCAGGTGCGCCCCTCCTACATGTGTTCCGTCCCCCGCTTCTGGGAGAAAGCCTACGACGTTATCCGCGAGAAAGTCGACTGCTCGTCGGCCGTGCGCCGCATGGCCTTCCGCGCCGCGCTTGCCGTCGGGCGTGCGCGCAACCTCAATTATGTGCGCCTCGGGCTACCCGTGCCACGCTTCCTTGAGTGGCGTTACGGCATTGTCGACCGCAACATCTTCCGCCCCATCCGTCGCGCCATGGGCGTCGACCGCGGCAGGATGTTCCCCACCGCCGGCGCGCCGATAGGCGACACCGTCAATGAATTTTTCCACTCCATAGGCGTTAACGTGCTTGTGGGCTACGGCCTCTCGGAGACTACCGCGACCGTGGCGTGCTACCCCGACACAGGCTACTGCATCGGCTCGGTCGGCGTCGCGCTCGATGGCGTCAACGTCCGCATCGACCCCGAGACCGACGAGGTGCAGGTGAAAGCCCCCACCGTGATGCGCGGCTACTGGAACAAGCCCGAAGAGACCGAGGGCGCCTTCACCCCCGACGGCTGGTTCCGCACCGGCGATGCCGGACGCCTCGACGCCGACGGCAACCTGTGGATCACCGACCGCATCAAGGATCTCTTCAAGACCTCCAACGGCAAGTACATCGCTCCTCAGGCACTCGAGAGCCTTCTCACCGAAGACCGCTTCATCGAGCAGGCGGCAGTGATAGGCGAGGGGCGCAAATTTGTCACCGCCCTTATCGTTCCCTCCATCGATGCCATACGCCGCTACGCCCGCACGCGCCGCGATCTGCGTCAGGCCGACGAGATGTCCAACGAAGCCCTGCTCAACCTCCCGTGGGTGAAAGAGTATATCATGAAGCGCATCGGGCGTCTGCAGCAGCGTCTGGCGCGCTACGAGTGGGTCAAGCGCATCACCCTCCTCTCCCGCCAGTTCACCATGGACTCCGGCGAGCTCACCAACACCCTCAAGCTCCGTCGTCCCGTCATCAACGACCACTACAAAAAAGAAATCGACGAGATGTACGACAGTAAATCCTGACAAGGCATCTAAAAAATAAAATAATTTGGGGCGCATCAGTGTGGTGCGCCCCAAATATTTGTTGAGTGGAGTACCCGGAGTTCTCTCCGAGATCTCCGAGTGCTCTGAGGGTAAACTATATGTCGGTTATCTGTCGGCGGTGAGGAGCTCGAGCACCATCACGGGCTCGCCCTCGGTGGCTTCAGGCAGCTGAATCTGCACGCCGTGTTTCCACTGGTCAAATTTCACCGGAGTGCCGTCGATAAACATCTTAGCCGATTTCACCTTGCAGTTGATAGGCAGATAAAGTTCGTCGCCGGGGCGGCGCGTGATGTGCACAAACAGGCGGTCGCCCTTGCGGGTCGACGACCCCCAGCTGCCTGACACGTCACCTTTTTCGGTCTCATAGATTGTCTCGCCATATTTGTCGAGCCACTTGCCCAGTCCGCGCAGCGACTCGGCTGCAGGGCCGGGGATTGACCCGTTGGGGCGCGGACCGATGTTGAGAAGCAGGTTGGCACCCTTTCCAGCCGTAGCGACGAGAGTGCCGATCAGTTCGGCAGGCGACTTGCAGTTCATCTTGTTCACATGGTAGCCCCATGAGCCGTTGACGATCTGCTGGCACGTCTCGAGCGGGAGTTCGCTCACGCCGCCGGCAGTGCCGAAGCCCGATTTGTTCTCACCGGGGAGGTCGCGCTCAAAGATCTGGAAGTCCTCGCCATATTGGATCTGACGGTGGTGGTTGTTGGCGATCAGGCACGCCGGCTGCAGCTTGTGCACGAGGTCAAACTGTTCGGGGAAATGCCAGTCCATGCTGTCGCGGCGGTGGTCAAACACGCCGTCAAACCAGATGCCGCCGATCTTGCCGTAGTTGGTGAGCAGCTCGGTCAGCTGGTTGTTCATGAAGTTGTAGTAGGGCTCGTAGGGCACGTCGTCGTGCTTCTTGAGGTTGGGGTACTCGTTGGCACTCCACCCCGTGGGATAGTCGTCGCGGTACCAGTCGACGTGCGAGTAGTAGAGATTCAGCCCGAAATCCTGCTTGTGGCACTCGTCGGCAAGCTCCTTGAGCACGTCGCGCTTAAAGGGGGTGGCGTCCACGATGTCGTAGTCGGTGTACTTGGTGTCGAACATCGAGAAGCCGTCGTGATGGCGGGTGGTGAACACCATGTACTTGGCGCCGGCCTCCTTGAAAAGGTCGATCCACTCCTTGGCGTCGAACTTCGAGGGGTAGAAACCCGAGGCGAGCTCCACATATTCGTCGAACGGCACGTTGCTGCGCGTCAGCACCCATTCACCCTGTCCCGGCATACTGTAGAAACCCCAGTGGATGAAGATGCCGAAACGCTTTTTCTCAAATTCCTTGCGGGCGTCGAGATTTTCCTGTGTGGGGACGTATACACGCTGTGCGCCACTGTCGATTGCTTTTTTTGCAAACTCGCTCTGGAGATTGCCTTCAACATTCTGCGCGAGCGCGGTAGCAGGAAGCAGCGTTGCCGCAGCCACCATGCACCGGCTTAAAATTCGGTTGATCGTCATGTGATAATTGATGGTAATTGATTCGAGTGCCTTAAAGATACCACACTTTTTCCGATAATTACGCCGATTGACTCAGGTAATTCACTTTTTCCCGCCGCTCCAGCCGCACGAAACAATGCCGCGGGCAGGTATCGGGCAGACAAACGTGTGGATGCCGTCGGTCACGTTCACCTCGCGGTCGTCGGCAGTGCTGTTGCTCAGCAGCAGACCGCATGAGCCGTCGGGGTTGCTGAAGGCCGCAGCCTCCACCCCTTCGACCGCGTCAGCCCCCTCGAGGGCGATGCGGTGTGCGCCCGGCTGTGCGGCAGCCGAAGCGTGAGCCATTATGTAGTAGTGTGAGTTGCGGTTCACGGTAGTCATGTCGGGGCTGAGATCCACGGCGCCGTAGCAGGTCTGGCAGCCGCCGTCGCGGTTGGGGCCACGGTTGTCGTCGAGCATCAGGTTCCACGCGATCGCTCCGCGGCACCAGCGGTTCACCGTGCCGATCACCACCTCGTTCATGTCGTCGATCAGACGCTTCCCGAGGTTGCGGCCGTCGTTCCATGTGCCTATCGAGGTCTCGGTGAACACAAGCTCCTTCTCAGGCGCGAGTTCATGTATTTTCAGTAGCTCATCCTTGTTGCCGCCATAGTTGTGATAGGCCGCTCCCGCGAGGTAGCCCCCTCCCTCGCCCGCATAGATGTTGACCGGATATGCGTCCTGCTCTTTCATGTTGTCGTAGTTGTAGTTGTGGTCGAACGCATAGACCTTTACCCCCGTCTTAGCTTTTTTCAGAGCCGGGCCGAGCGACCGGGTCAGGAAATCGCGCTGTTCCTCCCACCCCATGAAGCACGATGCGCTGTTCCCCCGGTTCAGAGGCTCGTTTTGCATCGTGATGGCATAAATCTTCAGTCCGTGATCACCGAAAGCCTTTATCCACCTCACGAAATACTCCGCGTAGTCATCGTAGCAGGCTGGATTGACGTGCCCCGAAGTCCACTTGTCGTGGGGCTTCAGGTCTGTCAGATTGTTCACCTTCATCCATCGCGGGGGAGTCCATGGCGACCCCATGATCTTCACCTCGGGGTTGATCTCGGTGATCTCCTGCAGGATAGGGATCACATACATCAGTTCCTCCTTGGTAAGGGCGAAATTCTCGATCCCCGGAGTGTCGCAGCACGAATACTCGTCCAAAGAGAAATCGCTGCACCCTATGGCCACGCGCACATAGCTCATGCCGTAGCCGCTGTTGCGGTCGAAAGTCTGCTGCAGAAACTCCCGGCGCTTCTCCTCGGGCATACGCATCAGGTTGTAGGCCGTCGAGCCGGTTATGGCCGCTCCGAAACCATCGATCTCCTGAAAAGTCGTGGCAGGATTCACCGTGATGGTCGCAATGCCCTCTTTGGGCGCGCTGAACGACGTTTCGGTGAGTGCGAGGTCATGCTCACGGTTGTCGGTTGAGGTGAGCACCTTCACGTCGCGTCCGGCGCACATGATTGCAACCGTCGCCATCGCCGCCGTTATCAATAAATGTCGCTTCATGGCTTATTAATAGATTTTTCGGAAACTCGGAGCACTCTGAGCTCTCCGAGTGCTCTATCTCGTATATTTTCAGTTCACCTTGACCCGGCGGACGCTCTTCCCGACGCGCACCACATAGATGCCGCGCGAGCGGAGCGGCAGCCGCGAAGTGCCCGATTCGAGTGTCGTCTCCGACACCGGAGTGCCGAGCACGCTCACCACCTTCACCCTCACCTTGTGGTCGGTCGTCACATAGAGGTACCCCTCGCGCATAGCGATCTCCACCCCCGGCTCCTCGTCGTCGGCCGGAGTGGTGATAGTTTGTGCGGGAAAAGCACTCTCCACAGTGCTTATATTCTCCCACCTCGCGCCGCTGCTCCTGTACTGCGCGAGCGCCGACAGAGCCACGACCATAAAAAGGACGAATATAATGATGCGTATCATCGTGCGATAAGGAAAATTTCAGTAGGGAAGTGATCGGAGTAACCGTTGAGCCACTTGCCCGAAGCGTGGGTGCGAAGCGGAGTGCCGGCATAGCGGCTCTCGGGCGGATTCTTGAGGAAATCGAAATCGTTGATGCGGGCGCTCTCATAGAGCAGATTGCCTGTCGGCTCCCCCTTCTTGTTGTCGAGCAGCGTGCCCGATACAAGTATCTGGTCAAAGAGATTCCACTTGCCGCGGTAGCTCAGCGTGCCGCAGGTATCCTCGTCCCAGATCTCCCACCACGGGTTGTAGAACGAGTGGTTTTTCACTTTGTCGGGGTTGGCGTCGGCGGCGAGCGTCACAGCCACCGAGTAGCTCGACGGGTCATCATTTAGGTCACCCATTATTATCACATGCTGTCCGGGGCGTTCCTGCCAGAGCGTCTGGGCTATCTGTTTCGACAGCTCGGCTGCCTTCACGCGGTTGGGGCGCGACTGCTCCTCCCCGCCAAGGCGCGACGGCCAGTGATTCACGATCACCGTCAGCGTGTCGCCACCCAGCACACCCGTCACTGCCATCTGGTCGCGTGTGGCGAAGTCGATTGTCGTCAGCGGCGCATTGAGCACCCCCGTCACCTCAAACTGCGCCGGGTCATAGAGCAGTGCCACATCTATGCCGCGGTTGTCGGGCGAGTCGTGATGCACATATTTCAGACCGCGCCCGCTCAGCGGAGCCGTGTTCACCAGATCGCGCACCACGCTCTCGTTCTCAACCTCGGCGATGCCGATGATCGCCGGACCCGCGGGCGTGCGCTCATCGCTCATGGCGTGGATCGCGGTCGCCAGCTTCTCGAGTTTGGCCTGATACTTTTCCGTGTCCCATCCGCGGGCACCACCCGGAGTGAACTCAAGGTCAAACTTCCCGCTCTGGTTTATCGTGTCAAAGAGATTCTCCAGATTGTAGAACGCGATACCGTAGACCTTACCGTCATCCTCGCCGGCGGCCGAAGCGCTTGCAGGCCACCGGGCGGCGAGTAGCCACACCGCCGCCACGGCGAGAAGCGGGAGTAAGCGCAGTCGTCTCATCGTTTCCGCGGGTGTTCAGCCTATTTTGTCAACTTCAAGATCACCGTTGAGCACCTCGCACCACGGCAGACCCTGCTTGGGAAGCTGCTCCATGAAAGGATCGGGATCAAACTCCTCCACATTGTGCACGCCCGGCTTGTTCCACTTGCCGGTCAGGAACATCATTGCCCCGATCATCGCCGGCACGCCCGTGGTGTAGCTCACAGCTTGCATCCCTGTCTCCTTGTAGGCGGCCTCATGGCTGCAGTTGTTGTAGATGTAGTAGGTCATCTCCTTCCCTTCCTTGTCCTTTCCGGCGATGCGGCAGCCGATCGAAGTCTCGCCGTGGTAGTTCTCGCCCAGATCCTGCGGATTGGGGAGCACAGCCTTGAGGAACTGCAGCGGCACGATCTTCACGCCGTTGTACTCCACCTCGTCGATGCGCGCCATGCCTATGTTTTGGATCACGCGCAGGTGCGTCAGATACTCCTGTCCGAAAGTCATCCAGAAGCGGGCGCGCTTGATTGTGGGGAAATTCTGCACGAGCGATTCAAGCTCCTCGTGATAGAGCAGATAGCTGTCGCGTTTGCCTATGTTGGGATAAGTCAGGTCGGTGTGGATTTCGAGCGGACCCGTTGTGATCCACTTGCCATCCTGCCAGTAGCGGCCGTTCTGAGTGATCTCGCGTATGTTGATTTCAGGGTTGAAGTTGGTGGCGAAAGCCTTGCCGTGGTCACCCGCGTTGCAGTCAACGATATCGAGAGTCTCCATAGCCGAGAAATAATGCTTGGCGGCGTATGCAGTGAACACAGCCGACACACCCGGGTCAAACCCGCAGCCGAGTATGGCCGTCAGACCAGCCTTCTCAAAGCGCTCGCGGTAGGCCCACTGCCAGCTGTACTCAAAGTGAGCCTCATCTTTAGGCTCATAGTTGGCCGTGTCGAGATAGTTGACACCGCAGGCCAGGCACGCCTCCATGATCGTGAGATCCTGATAGGGGAGAGCCACATTGATCACGATATCGGGGCGGTGGCGGCGCAGAAGCTCGCACAGCTCAGCCACATTGTCGGCATCGACGCGGTCGGTGGTGATATTGTCGGCACCGATCTTGGCGGCGATAGCGTCGCATTTCGACTTGGTGCGTGAGGCAATCACGATCTGGTCAAACACTTCGCGGTTTTGCGCGCACTTGTAGGCTACCACTGTGCCGACACCACCGGCACCTATGATCAGGACTTTTGACATGGTATTTCTTATTGAGTGGGTTTACTTTCTTCTTTTTGCGAAGATAATCATTTTTTACCCATCATAG
>CAYSKE010000088.1:0-6991 GCA_964431465.1 uncultured Muribaculaceae bacterium
TTCAGCTCTCTGGCAGCCTATGGGTGTCATAGTATTCTGGGGTACTCCTATTACCCCTCCTTTGGCAGGCATTCTACAGCAAGCGGGGCATTGAGCAGTTCTGGATAGTGTTCTTCCTCTTCTTCATGACAGGCATAGCCATTGTCCTCTACCTCAACCAGCCACCCTTGCAGCCCCGTGAGCGCGACTATGCGTTTGCCGGATCATTCTACGCCTTTGCGATATGGGTCGGCATGGGAGTGGCGGCACTCTATAGCATCATCTCCGCTGCGCTCTCCAAGAAAGACACCGAGCCCACACGCAACCACGCCATGATCGCCGCCTGCGTCGCCCTTGTCATTGGTCTGATAGTACCCTTGCAGGTCGTGTCGCAGACGTGGGATGACCATGACCGCTCCGGTCGCTTCACTACCCGCGACTATGGCATGAACTACCTCTCCAGTCTCGACGAGAACGCCATCATCTTCACCAACGGCGACAACGACACCTTCCCCCTCTGGTACGCTCAGGAGGTCGAGGGATTCCGCACCGACGTCCGCGTGGTCAACCTCTCCTATCTCACCACCGACTGGTACGTCAACCAGATGCGCATGCCCACCTACAACGCACCCGGCATCGACATGCAGGCTAAGCCCGAAGACTATGCCTACGACCGTCTGCAGATCTCTACCTTCCCCGAGCAGGCACCCGCCACAGCCATGCCCGCCCTCGACGCGCTCAAAGGCTTGTATGCCTCTGGCGGCAAAGTGCCCGAGTTCCCATCAAAGAAGATCTACATCCCTGTCGACATCGACGCCTCTGTCGAGGCCGGAGTGATCGAGCCATCCGAGAAGGAAGCCGCCGACTCATTCATTGCCGCAGAGTTGCCCGGCAACCGCATGACGCTCTCCAACGCCATCTCCCTCGACATGATAGCCACAAGCGCAGCCAACGGATGGAATCGCCCCGTCTACTTCGCAATGACCGTGCCCACATCCTATTATCTCGGTTTGGAGTCCAACCTCCGCAACACCGGTCTCGCTTATCAGGCTGCACCTATCTACAAAGAGAACAACGGCTACGATTTCGCTGTCAACACCGAGAAGATGTATCGCAACATCACCGACAAGTTCCGTTGGGGTGGACTCGATGAGATCCCCGAGGATGGCACTGTCTATCTCGATGAGACCGTGCGCCGCATGGTCACCACCCATCGATCCACCATGCTCGACCTCGCCACTGCACTCTACAACGAAGGCGTTGAGGCACTCGCCCTTAACCCCGACTCACTCGCTTCCGATCCCAAGGAGTTCGCCACCGACCGCTTCGCCAAATCCATTGAGATACTCGATCTCATGGAAGAGAAGCTCCCCTACCGCTTCTCCCCCTATGCGATTCAGATCGGCCAGCAGATCGGCGACCTCTACACCCGTCTCGGCGAGCAGACTGGCAATCAGCAGCTCATCGACAAGGGTCTCGGCATCATCCACGACGAGATACTCCGCTGGGCGGCCTACGAGCCTTACTTCCGCGATCTCCGTCGCCGCGGGCTCTACAACAACGTCAACCGCTCCGACCGCTATGCCACTACCTACACTGTCTCGCTCATCAACACCTACTACGACGCCGGTGGCGACATCAACACCCTCGGCGAGAGCCTCGACAGTCTCGGCATCGACATCAGCGGAATACTCGAGAACGCCCAGTCCGGCGGAGCTGCCGCGCAGTAACCACGTCACCACGCCTTTGGTATGCACCTTATCGAGCGCCCGCCGAGGCTTTATCGCTGGTTATTTGGCAAAGCCCTCTGGCGCATGCCCCATAGCGGCCGCAAATGCGTCTACCTCACATTCGACGACGGCCCCATCCCCGGTGTGACACCTTGGGTGCTCGACGTCCTCAGGCAGCACGGCATCCATGCCACATTCTTTATGGTGGGAGAAAACGTCCTCCGCAACCCTGATCTGCTCACTCAGGTCAGGGATGCAGGGCATGCCGTGGGCAACCACACACTTTCCCACATGCAGGGCATGAAAAACTCCTTTGCCGACTTCATCACCAACGTCGAGCGCGGAGCCGAGATCACTGGCAGTCATCTCTTCAGACCGCCACATGGACTTATGAAGCCCTCGCAGATTCGCGCCGTCCGTCGCCACAACCGCCTTGTCATGTACGACCTTGTGACACGCGACTATAGCCGTTTCCTCTCCCCCGACGACGTCGTGCGCAACGTCCGCCGCTACACACGCCCCGGCTCACTCATCGTTTTCCACGACTCACTCAAAGCCTGGCCAAATCTCCGTCAGGCACTCCCGCGCGCCATCGAGTGGCTGAAAAGACAAGGTTATGAGTTTGGAGTCATTCAGTAAAGAGATTCTCCTGCGCCGCGCAGCCGAGGCCGGTGCCGTCGCCTGCGGTGTAGCCCCCTGCCGGCCCGTCTCTGCTCAAGCCGCCGACACCTACCGTCATTGGATCGACTCTGGCTGTCACGCCACCATGGACTACATGGCGCGTTACCCTCAGTTGCGCGTCGACCCCGACGGACTCCTCCCCGGCGCCCGCTCCGTCATCTCCTTTGCATTTCCCTACTATCACCCTTCCGCCCCCGGCACATCCGACGTCATCTTTGCCCGCTATTCGCTTGGCGACGACTACCACGACGTCATCCGCGCCCGCCTTACCCCCATCGCTGAGTGGATCGCCGCTGAGTGCCACGCCGCAACTCGCGTGTGTGTCGACACCGCTCCCCTCTTCGAGCGTTATTGGGCACAACAGGCCGGCATCGGATTCTGCGGGCTCAACGGTCTTCTCATCGTCCCCCATGTCGGCAGTTGGGTGCTTTTGGGCGAAATCCTCACCACAGCGCAGATCCCGCCCGATTCCCCCTCATTGCAATCCTGTGGCGAGTGCCGCCGTTGCATCGAAGCCTGTCCCGGCCACGCCATCCGTCCCGACCGCACCGTCGACGCCCGTCGTTGCCGCTCCTTCCTCACCATCGAGAGCCGTGACCCCATCCTGCCCGACGGCATTTCGCTCGGCCGCCGCATCTACGGGTGCGACATTTGTCAGGAAGTCTGCCCGCACAACGCCCGGCCCGCCGTCACAACCATAAAAGAATTCCTCCCTCGTCCCGAAATCCTCTCCCTCACCCGCCGCGACATCCTGCTGATGGATCAGGAGCACTTCTCCCTCATCTTCCGCAAAAGCGCCATCAAGCGCGCCAAACTCGCCGGCCTCCACCGCAACACCACACCCTACAATTATTCTGATTTCTCCGCGGGCTCTGAGCTCTCCGAGGTCTCCCAATCACAGCCCCATCCCGATCCCAAATAACGCGAAATCATAAACACACGGATCCTCCGGCCTGAATTCACGCAAACGCCCCGTAAGCTGTTCCACAGCCTTGCGGTCGGTCGACTTCCTTTCCAGCAACCCAAGCTGGCGCGACACATCCGACACATGCACATCCATCGGGATAAACAGCTGACGCGGTTTCAGCACCTTCCACACCCCCATATCCACAATTCCGTCATCCCTCACGAGCCAGCGCAGAGCCATGTTCACCCGCTTCAGAGCCGTTGAGTCAATATTCACCGGCAGGCATCGGCTATCCGTCGCCCCACCGTTAGCCTCACGGAGCACCTCACTCAGAAGCCTCACAAAAGTCCACGCCGGCACCTCGCTCTCGGCCGCCCCGCTTTTTGCAGCCACCCCCTCTATCGTGCCGTACCGTTCAAAAGCCAGTTTCAGCCCGCGCAGATAATACTTCAGATTCTTCCCGAAAAAAGTGCGGTGGATATTCAGTTCATCCGGAATCTCCTCCCACGCCCCCTCCATGATGAAAGCGTGCGGATCATCCGCCATAAGTCCCATGAGCTTATCGCAGTCGCGGCATATCATCTTTCGGTTGCCCCATGCTATCGTTGCCGACAGCAGCGAAGCAGCCTCGATATCCTCCTGACGGTCAAAACGGCGCGGAAACTGCACCGGATCTTCGCCGATAAAAGCCGGCGAATTTATCCTCAACGCCTCCCCGTCCAGCAACTCCTTCAACGCCGTTCTCTCCATCTCCTCAATCAAATCCATCTTCAATTAAAATAAAAAATATCCTTCCATCCGCGTGCTCCGAGTCCTCCGCATCCTCTCCTCTCTCTCCTCTCCCCCCTTATCTCATCTATGTATCGCCCACGGATGAAATAAATTCTTCAACGCAATTCGCGTTTCCCTCACCACATTCGACATCGGAGTGATTATCGGCGTGAACGTGTCCGACCGTTCTGGAGCGATCACCTTCAGCCCCTTGTGGCAGCACTTTATCTCAGCCTTCTCGCTGAGTTCGCGAGGCTCTCCGTCTATATGTGCCGCGATCGACTTCGCCGAGTTGCATCTTATGCTCACCGTCGGCACCCTCATCGTCTCTATAAGTATATTCTTATTGATGAAGCCCGTAAAAAGATCCACACCCACCAGAGCCTGCGCCACCGGGTTACCGGCATGCACGATCGTCACATCCACAAAACCGTCATCTATCCGCGCTTCCGGAGCGATATACGCATTGTTGCCATATTGCGACGTGTTGCACACAGCCACCAGAAAAGCCTTCTCCGTCAGCACCTTCTCCCCAGTGTTGATCGTGTATTCTGCCGGATTGAAATTCAGAAACTCAGTCAGCGCGCTTTTCAGATAAGTCACAAGCCCGCGCCCCGGCTGTTTCGAAAATGCGTGCGTCACCGCCGCATCAAACCCCACACCGAACGTGCAGAAAAACGCCTCACCGTTCATAGTGCAGTAATCGATCTCCCTCACGTTCCCCTCCGTTATCACATTTATCGCCCCGTCGAGATCCACAGGTATCCCTAAATGACGCGCCAGCCCGTTACCGCTTCCCATCGGCATGATTGCCAGAGGCACACCCGTCTCGCAGAGAGCCTTCGCAGTCTCATTCACCGTGCCGTCGCCACCCACAGCTATCACCGTCGTCGCGCCACGCCCGCAAGCCTCACGTGCAAGGATTGTTGCATCACCCGGCCCCTCCGTATAAAGCACCTCAACCTCATGCCCCAGAGCACGCAGACGCTCTGCGGCTTCATTTGCCGATGCCTCTTTCGATGTCGTGCCCGAAGCCGGGTTTACCACTATAGCGATTCGTCCTGATGCAAGCCCCATATATGCGCGTGTCTTAGTTCTTTCAATAAATATATACGCAAAATTACACAATTTTAAGAAAACTACCTACCTGCGATGTTATACAAATAAGACTCTTTAATTAACTTTGCCTTTAATCATTCTTTTAACGAAAACTCTACACAGTGCGCAGAATATTCTCTTTTATCGCAGCTATAGCCGTAATCACATCGGTTGCGGCAAACACACGCAGTCCTAAAAACGAAGTTGCACGCAACCTCGACATTTTCAACGCCCTCTACAAAGCGTTGCAGACCTCCTACGTCGACTCAATCGATGCAACAAAGTCCATCAACACTGCCATCTACTCCATGTTGGCCGACATTGATCCCTACACCGAGTATTTCCCCGAGGACGATCAGGAGGAATTTATGTCCATCAGCACCGGCGAATACGGCGGTATAGGCAGCTTCATCACGCAGCCCCTGAAGCCCGACCGTGTCACACCCAAAGGCCCGACGCGCGTCTCAGCTCCGCGTGAGGGCAGTCCCGCTGCACGTGCCGGATTGCGTCCCGGCGATATCTTCCTGACTATCGACGGCGACACCGTCACATCGCTCCTCTCATCCAAGATCAGCGAGAAGCTAAAGGGACAGCCCGGCACCACCGTCAAAGTCACCGTCAAGCGCCCCTATGTCACCGACTCGATCCTTTCTTTCGACATCGTTCGCGAGAAAATCAACATCAATCCCGTCCCCTACTACGGCCTCCTCTCCGACGGCAAGACCGGCTACATCAACCTTGAGACATTCAACGAGAAAAGCGCGCAGGCCGTGCGCGATGCCCTTCTCGACCTCAAGAAGCAGGGAGCGACATCACTTGTCCTCGACCTTCGCGGCAATGGCGGTGGCATCCTTGAAGGAGCCGTGCAGATTGCCGGAATATTCCTCCCAAAAGGCACCGAGGTAGTTAAGACTCGTGGCCGCGGACTCGTCAACGATAAGACCTACAAGACAACCGAGCGCCCCGTCGACACCGAGATACCTATTGCCGTCCTCACCGATGCCTTTACCGCATCTTCCTCCGAGATTCTTTCGGGTGCCCTGCAGGATCTCGACCGTGCAGTGATTATCGGCCAGCGTTCTTTCGGCAAAGGACTTGTGCAGTCATCACGCCCCCTCCCCTACAACGGACTCCTCAAAGTCACCATCGCCCGCTACTACACCCCCAGCGGACGCTGCGTGCAGGCCATCGACTACTCCCACCGCAACCCCGACGGAACCGTCAGCCGTGTCCCCGACTCTCTCACCAACGTCTTCCACACCGCTGCTGGCCGTGAAGTGCGCGACGGCGGAGGCATTACCCCCGACATCAAGATCGACCTTCCGAAGTCCAACAATTTTACAGCCAATCTCATCTTGACTGAGAGTGCCCCCTTCAATTTCGCCACCTACTATCGCAACAACAACCCCGAGATAGCACCGGCATCCGAGTGGGAGGTGACCGACGACATCTACGAGCAGTTCAAATCCTTCGTCACACCCGACTCACTCCAGAAAGACCGCATCTGTGAGGTGCTTATCAGCGAGCTTGAGAAAGCATCCGAAGCCGAGGGCTACCTTAACGACGACGTGAAAGCCACACTCGCCACACTCCGCTCGCAGATCAAGCCCGACCTCAATCACGACCTCGACGTCAACCGTGAGATCATAGCCGCTGAGATTGCCAAAGAGATCATGGCGCGCTACTACTTCGATGCCGGCCGCATCGAGCAGAGCCTCCGCACCGACCCCGAAGTCATCAAAGCCATTGAGGTTCTTTCCGACCCCGCTGCCTACAAAGCACTCCTCACTCCGCCTGCCCCCTGACCCTCATGCCCCATCGGATT
>CAYSKE010000088.1:7091-8498 GCA_964431465.1 uncultured Muribaculaceae bacterium
GCCGATGTCAATATGCTCCGTCTGGCACCATCCGGCAACCTCTACATCGGCACCCGAGGCAACTCCAACGTCCACATCAACCGCACCACCGGCAACCTCGCCCGGCTTTGCCGCCTCACCCCCGACGGCATCTTCCACGACCTCACCCCCACCTCACTTTCCACGTTGTCAGGAAAACTCCCCGACACCACCGGACGCCTTTTCGACCTCACATTCATCCGTGAGGATCCCGATGATCCCGCCATGCACTATGCCGGATCGCTTTTTGAAGGCTTCTATGCCCTCGACGGCCGCGAGGAGATCTGCCATTTCTACCTCGACAACACCCGTTTCCTCGACAACTGGGGTGTCCGTGTCATGGATCTCGCTTTCGATCCGCGCGGAGGCTTGTGGGCTTATTCCGAAGCCCCCGACGGAGCTCCCATGATCCACTTTCTCCCGCAGGCCGCCCGCACCGCCATCCCTGCCGTCACAGCCGCCGACTGGACTCCCGTCGACTTCACCTCTGGCGTCATCTCCGGGCGCGACTGCACCGCCGTCATGTCAGCATCCGGCCGCTACATCTACTCTATGGGCTCAGCCGACATCTACGTCTACGACACCGCCGGCACCCTCTCCCTTTCCGACGACAGCGGCTCATGGGCGCGCTCCTTCGTCACCACCGACGGCGCTTCCCTTCCCGTCACCCGCGTCTGCGCCATCATGGAAGACCCTTCCGACAATTCCCTCTGGATAGGCACCGACATTGGCGTTCTCGTCGCTCCCCGCCCATGGGAGACAGCCGACGGCACCATCACCGTCACCCGCCCGAAAGTCAGCCGCGACGACGGCTCCCCGCTTGCCGACTATCTTCTTGCCACTGACCGCATCTACGGCATCGCCCTCGACCCGCTTGGCAACAAGTGGATCGCCACCGCCTCATCCGGTGCCCTCCTTGTCTCCCCCGACGGCTCACACATCATCCATCATTTCACCCCCTCCAACTCACCGCTCCCGGTAAGCGAAATCCGTGCCGTCGCCTGTCGACCCGACGGCACCGTCTTTTTCGGCACCGCCTACGGTTTATTTGAGTATCAGTCCGACTATCGCCCCGGCACCGATAGCCTTTCCGACATCACCATCTATCCCAACCCCGTTCGTCCCGACTATTTCGGCGACGTCATCATCGACGGGCTCCCCGACAACTCCATCGTGAAGATTCTCGACAGTTCCGGAGCCCTTGTCGCCAAACTTCGCAGCGAAGGCAGCCGCATCCGTTGGAATCCCCGCAACGCCCCCCGGCCCCTCCCCGCCGGCATCTACCACCTCATCGGCTCCTCCCCCAACCACGCCGGCCGCCCCTCGGCAAGCTCGCCCTCCTCCGCTAATCCCCCGCGCCCCCCGCTCCCCTGTTCCTCCGCGTCCTCC
>CAYSKE010000089.1:0-8498 GCA_964431465.1 uncultured Muribaculaceae bacterium
GGTCTTATCCACGTGAGCGAAATGTCGTGGAGCCAGCACCTCCGTTCAGCAAATGACTTCCTGCACGTGGGCGACGAGGTTGACGCAGTCATCCTTACCCTCGACCGCGAGGAGCGCAAGATGTCGCTCGGCCTGAAGCAGCTGAAGAAGGATCCGTGGGAAGACATCGAGGTACGCTACCCGGTTGGTTCGAAGCACACCGCACGCGTGCGCAACTTCACAAACTTCGGTGTATTTGTTGAGATCGAGGAGGGCGTAGACGGCCTTATCCACATCAGCGACCTCTCATGGACCAAGAAAGTGAAACACCCCAGCGAGTTCACTCAGATCGGTGCCAACATCGACGTTCAGGTTCTCGAAATCGACAAGGACAACCGTCGTCTGTCGCTCGGCCACAAGCAGCTTGAGGAGAATCCTTGGGACGTATTCGAGACCATCTTCACTCCGGGCTCAGTTCACGAGGGCACTATCGTCGAGATGCTCGACAAGGGTGCAGTCGTAGCACTCCCCTATGGTGTTGAAGGCTTCGCAACTCCCAAGCACCTCGTTAAGCAGGATGGTAGCCACGCTAAGGTTGACGAGAAGCTCGACTTCAAGGTAATCGAGTTCAACAAGGACAACCGTCGCATCATCCTCTCGCACAGCCGCATTTTTGAGGATGAGCAGAAGGCAGAGAAGAACGAGCAGCGCAAGGCTAAGCGTGCACAGCGCAAGTCGGAAGAGGCAGCCGCCGCTCCCGCATCGACCATCGAGAAGACTACTTTCGGTGACCTCGAGGCACTTGCAGCCCTGAAAGAGCAGCTTTCACGCAAATAATAGCTAAGAGCTATAGCATAGTGATGGTGTGTCGGAATTCCGGCACACCATCTTTTTTGTGGTATGACGTGCATACAAAACAAAATAGATAAGTTTACGTCGTTTGGCGTAGTCTTTCTTTTTTGCCCAACTATATCCAATCGTACAATCAAGAGTGCAATTTCGATTTGTTGATATAAAGGATTTAGCTATCTTTGCGAGTGGATAGAGGCAACCCTATCCATGACATGCGAATAACAAAAGAAGCGTTTGCTTTTACTTGTGTTAGAAAACGTAGGAAATTTTCGAAGATGCAAGAAAGACAAGCGGTTCTCACGCCATAGGCGTGGGCTGCCCTTTCCACATCTTCATCTTCAGGTTTCCTACGACCGTCTAACGGAGTGTGGCAATCAGTTCACGCTTTTTTTCATTATTAATGATTCCAGAGCTGGGGAATACCACAACTACCGATTGGAAATGGCTTTCAAAACAAAATATTTTACCAAACAAGGAAACCTTAGCAAAGATGAATTTACAAAGGCGATAGCCAATATCAGTATCGCCAAAAGCATTACCGGTGTCATCTATACAAATATCCGATGCGAGAATAATCATATTACAGGTGTCCGAGAAAGTACCCAACAACCATTTACCATCAATTTGGATAGCTTATATAAGGCATATCATGAATTAAAGGAATTTTCTACCACCGCTCTTAAACCATACGTAAATAGAGTTCAATCTCCCTCTATGGCTATTCTTATCGCCATAGGAGCCGTGAATGAAGAAACATTATCAGACGAAGAATACGCAAGACGACAAGTTAAGAAAATACCAATAATTGAGGAAAAAACGGGGATATCAGGTCTTGCGAAATTTGTAATAGCATTTATTATTGGAGGAATTATAATATTCTGCGGTACTCTCAATAATGACAGGAAGCCAATAGAAAACGGACATCTTACAGAGGCGGCACATGCCTACGCCGTTTCTTGTATCAAATCAAAACTCGACAATCCCTCAAGCTTTGAGGATGGCTCATGGAGAGCTACAACATGGGATTCAAATTCGACTGAACGAAGGTATGTTATGATGAATCAATTTACTTATAAAAATAGTTTCGGAGAAAGAGTGCGCGGCATAGCATACGTTTATTTTGATGTAAATGGGAATGCCACATATTACGAATTACAGTAAAGATAATTGTTTTCTTATCAAGAGAATGATCATGGGATTCCAATGTTGTTAATAGTGGAGTACCTCCGGCACTCTTTAGTTACTCGACCGTTATCCGGGCTCGCAAGCGAACCCGGTTAACCAAATTATCATACCTCCGGTATGTTTCTCACAGGAAAGCAATATGGCGTTTGCTGTGCTCCAAGATCGCAAGCGAACCTGGTTAGTCAAATTATCATACCTCCGGTATGTTTCTTACTGGAAAGTAGTATGCGATTGCTGTGTTCTGACTCGCAGGCGAATCCGGAATCTGATTATCATACTCCCGGTATGTTTTTCACTGGAAAGTAGTATGCGATTGCTGTGTTCTGGCTCGCAAGGTGACTCGGTTAGAGTGATTTTGCGCCTCCGGTGCTATCCTTAAAGTAAACAGCATGTCGCGCGCTCTACATCAAGCCTGACATAAGATATAATTTAGACAGTTTGTGAGGAGCAGGGTGTAGTTTTTGAAGAAAAAGATGTAATTTTGTAGCCTGAAAAGAAAAGAGACGCTTGAAGTAACTGAATAAAAGGAGAGTCGGCTATTCCGTCGCCCGCCAGGAGGGTCACACCAAAAGTGGCGGGAGGAAAGTCCGGGCAACAAGAGCGACATGTTTCCTAACGGGAAGCGGCTGGCGACAGTCGGGCAATGTGACAGAAAATAACCGCCAGCGGTGATAAACCGGTGGTAAGGGTGAAAAGGTGGAGTAAGAGCCCACCGGGCGCTTTAGCGATATGGCGTGCCGCATACCCCATGTGTTGCAAGGTCAAATATACCGGCACGAAATCAGTGTTAAACTGTTTCAGAAGAGCTGCTCGCTCTTGCCGGGGGGTAGACTGCTATAGGCGCGTGGCAACACGTGTCAGAGATAAATGACGGAACGGGAGCGGGCAACCGTTCCCCGACATAACCCGGCTTACAGGCCGTCTCTCCCTTTCTTTCTTCATCTTTGTTTCATGCTTTTAGAAATTGAATTACCGGTCTATAAATGAGCAATCTCGTAAAACGTGCCGCAACCGGCATCATCTACGTCGGGGCAATAGTAGGATGCATACTCTGGGGTAATGCCGGTGTGCTTCTCCTGACAATCCTTTTCTCGGCTCTCGGTATCGCCGAGTTTGTGACGCTATCAGACCATAACAAGGCTCCGCGTGCCACGTTCATCCTTGACATCGCGGGCGCGATGCTTCTCACGTTCAGCATCGCCATGTGCTATTCGCCGCTTCCAATGGCCACTCCCCTCTTCATGCTATCGTGGCTGCTTTGGCTGCTCGGTCGCATGACTGCGGAGCTATATATCAACGAGGGGGATGCTCTCAACAAGCTGTGCCACTCGCTTACGGCACAGGTCTACATAGCCCTTCCGCTCGGATTGCTCAATCTTCTCGACGTGGTGTCGTGGAAGGTGACACTGATGATGTTTGTGCTGATATGGCTTAACGACACGGGGGCTTTCATCGTGGGCTCTTCATGCGGACGCCGCAAGCTTTTCGAGCGTATCTCACCCAAGAAATCATGGGAAGGTTTCTGGGGAGGAATGGCATTCTGCATCGCATGCTCAACAGGTGCCTACTATCTTATCCCCGGGTTCGCTACGATCATGCCTCTCGGCTGCTGGATAGGCTACGGGGTGGTTGTCTCGGTGTTCGCAACATGGGGCGATCTCGTGGAGTCGATGTTCAAGCGCTCACTGGGAGTGAAGGATTCAGGGCATCTGCTTCCGGGACATGGAGGCATACTTGACCGCATCGACTCACTTCTGTTTGTGTGCCCGCTGACGTTTATCTATCTCGTGATAGTCAGAGCACTCTTCTGATCTTTTAAGAACAATGAATGTAGCGAGAATCAGGGCGATGCTGAAACCCTGGATGCTCCCGATCGCTATGGCCGGCGGCATCGTGTTTCATAACGCAATGGATTATCTGGCGGTAATGTCGCCATATCTGATCTTCGTCATGCTCCTGATCACCTACTGCAAGGTAAAGCCGTCGGAGTTCAGAATAACGCGGCTTTCATGGTCGCTGCTTGCTGTTCAGGTTGTGGGTGGCATAGGTGTATATATGCTTCTCAGACCTGTCGGTGAGACGCTTGCCCAAGCGGGATTCATCTGTGTGTTCTGCCCAACAGCCACAGCCGCTCCTGTCATCACCGGGATGCTCGGCGGAAGTGTGCCAAGGCTTGCAACGTTCTCGCTCGTGAGCAATTTTACCGTAGCACTGACCGCCCCTGTCCTCTTCACCATGATGGGGGCTCATGGTCATGGCGCAGAGCTCTCGTTTATCGAGGTCGCCGGACTGATTTCGCTAAAGGTTGTGCCGCTGATATTGGGACCGCTTCTCATCGCAATGGTAATGCGCGTGACTGTGCCGCGCGCACATCGGGCACTTGCCACGCGGCAGGGACTATCGTTCTACATCTGGGCTGTGTCGCTCTTTATCGTCGTGGGTAAGGCTGTGAGCTATGTGATCGCCCACATCGGCGAACCGGGGGCGAGCGGCATGCTGATGCTCGCTATCGCGGGAGTAAGCCTTGTGGTGTGCTGCCTGCAATTTTTTATCGGACGCAAAATCGGTAACCGCTGCGGCGACAAGATTGCCGGAGCCCAAGGACTCGGCCAAAAGAACACAGTGCTGGCGATATGGATGGCTCTGACTTTTCTTAATCCGGTTTCTTCCATCGGGCCAGCTGCCTATGTGGCATGGCAAAATACTATTAATTCAATCCAACTCTATCTCAAAGCCCGACGCGACAGTCATGAGCGTCCGGCAGCCTGAAGCCTGTGGACAAACTCGTAATTCTTGATACCCCATTTCGGGGCAACGAGCAGATTGGCAGGTGATGAGGAGGTGAAACGCTCGATAGCGATGGAACGAGGAACGATGCCGCATATCTTTAGGCACAATGAGAGGTAGGCATCGACCGTAAAGAGCTCAAGTCCAATCTCACCACTCTCCCACCGGCGATGAAGCGGAGTGTCTTTTATGACCTGTAGCTGATGGAATTTCAGGGATGATATGGGGAGTTCAACAGCGCGTCGCACTGTTTCGAGCATCATCTCCTCTGTCTCTCCGGGCAGCCCCATAATGAAATGAAGCCCTACGTCCAATCCGGCTTCTACGGCGCGATGGACAGCCTGAACGGTCTGCTGCCATGTGTGTCCGCGGTTGATAAGGCTAAGCGTGGCATCGTGGGAAGTTTCGGCACCAAATTCCACAAGCACGGGGCGTCCAGAGCTGTTTATTTCTCCTAACCGGAATGCAAGCTGAGCGGGGAAGCAATCGGGGCGGGTTCCGATCACAAGTCCGATCACATCATCAACCTCCAACGCCTCGCGATAGAGCGACAGCAAGTGCTTGGTTGAAGCGGAATATGTAGAAGTATAGGCTTGAAAATAAGTCAGATACTTCATGTCAGGATATTTGCGTCCAAAAAAGGATTTTCCTTTTACAAGCTGCTCAGTGACGGAGTCAAATGAATCGCAATAGGAAGGGGTGAAAGAACGGTTGTCGCAGTAGATACATCCGCCGCGCCCTATTGTGCCGTCGCGGTTGGGGCATGAAAAGCCTGCGTTGACCGAAAGTTTCTGAACTTTGCATCGGAATTTCTCCCGCAGATAGTCTCCGTAGGGAGTGAAGAGGCTTACCATCGTGTGGCACGGTCAAGCAAAATCGCGTCGAGCACCGTCATCGCCGCCATAGCCTCGACAATGGGCACGGCGCGTGGCAACACGCACGGGTCGTGACGCCCCTTGGGCTTAACGGTCACCGGCTCGCCGGATGAGGTAATGCCATCGGTCGGCTGAAGGAGCGTGGCGACGGGCTTGAAGGCGACACGGAACACAACCGGCATCCCGTTGGTGATTCCGCCTTGAATGCCGCCTGAGTTATTGGTGGCGGTGCGCACATCGCCGGAGGCATCAATGACCCACCGGTCGTTCATCTCACTGCCAAGCGAACCGCATCCGCTGAATCCCATGCCCACTTCAAAACCTTTTGCTGCATTTATACTCATCATGGCTGCGGCGAGACGGGCATTGAGTTTGTCGAATACCGGTTCACCTAAACCGACAGGAAGGCCGGTAATTACGCCTGTCACAACTCCCCCGACGGTGTCGCCTCGCCCTTTCACGTCGCGGATAAAAGCCTCCATCTTAGCAGCCACAGTAGCATCGGGGCAACGAACAGGGTTAGTGTCGATGACAGCCGGATTGTCGAGAATCTCATTAAAACCGTCGGGAAGCTGGATGTGACCGACACGCGATGTGTAGGCATACACCTGTATACCGCGCGTGCGCAGTGCTTCCATAGCAAACGCGCCTCCCACTACACGCGAAACGGTCTCGCGGGCCGAGGATCGGCCTCCGCCACGGTGATCGCGCAAGCCATACTTACGGGAATAAGTGAAATCGGCGTGCGAAGGACGACAAACATCACGGAGATTGTTGTAATCATTGGAATGCTGGTCGGCATTGCGGACAATAAACCCGATCGGCGTTCCTGTGGATTTTCCCTCAAACACTCCCGATAAGATTTCCACACGATCTTTTTCGTCGCGGGCGGTGACGATAGCACTCTGACCGGGACGACGCCGGTCGAGCTGATGCTGAATGCGCTCCTGATCAATCTCCACACCGGCAGGCATCCCGTCGATCACTCCACCGAGGGCAGGGCCGTGGGATTCTCCAAATTCCGTCAGACGAAAGAGTGTGCCAAAAGTATTCATGAGGGTAAACAAGCTATATCGGCGACAACAGCACCCACATAGGTGATGAGGTCGGCCGGATTAATCTTGAACTGCAAACCGCGCTGCCCGGCACTCACATAGATGAAATCGAAACCGGAAGCCGTAGAGTGGAAGAATGTCGGAAACTTCTTCTTCATCCCGACCGGCGAACAGCCGCCACGGATGTAGCCTGTGACAGAAAGAAGATCTTTCATGGGGATCATCTCGGCTTTCTTTGCTCCTGCAACTTTGGCAGCTTTCTTCAGATCGACCTCCATGTTGCCGGGAACCACACAGACGAAATAACCAACTTTGTCGCCGTGAAGCACAAGGGTCTTGAAGACGCGGGTGATGTCCTCGCCAAGAGTGTCGGCGATGTGCGACGCAGCGAGATTATTCTCGTCGACAGGATAAGGAACAAGCTCATAAGCTACATGTGCGCTGTCGAGCAACCGGGCTGCGTTAGTGCGGTGTGGTGCGGCCATAGATCAGTGTATCAGTCGAGTTTGAGCACTGCAAGAAACGCTTTCTGAGGCACCTCGACCGAACCGATCTGCTTCATGCGCTTCTTACCTTTTTTCTGTTTTTCAAGCAGTTTGCGCTTACGGGAGATGTCGCCGCCGTAGCACTTGGCAGTCACATCCTTGCGCACAGCCTTGATGGTCTCGCGGGCTATGATTTTGGCTCCGATGGCGGCCTGAATAGCTATGTCGAACTGCTGACGCGGTATAAGCTCCTTGAGTTTCTCGCACATGCGGCGACCGAATGTCACGGCATTGTCGGCATGCGTGAGGGTGGAGAGGGCATCGACGCTCTCGCCGTTGAGGAGGATGTCGAGCTTGAGCAGACGGGAGGGGCGGAATCCGTTTATGTGATAATCAAATGAGGCGTAGCCCTTGGAAATGCTCTTGAGCTTGTCGTAGAAATCGATAACGATTTCGCCGAGAGGCATATCGAAAATGAGCTCCACACGATTGCCGGAAATAAATTCCTGCTTTACCAGTTCGCCACGCTTGCCAAGACAAAGCGTCATGATCGGTCCGATAAAATCGGCCGTGGTGATGATGGATGCGCGGATATAAGGCTCTTCGATGTGATCGATGAGGGTGATATCGGGTAAGCCGGAGGGGTTGTGCACCTCGGTCATTACGCCTTTTTTGTCGAACACACGATAGGATACGTTGGGGACTGTGGTGATAACGTCCATGTCGAACTCACGCCCCAGACGCTCCTGAATGATCTCCATGTGAAGCAACCCGAGGAATCCGCAACGGAATCCGAAGCCAAGAGCCACCGAGGACTCTGGCTGGAACGTGAGTGAGGCATCATTGAGCTGAAGTTTCTCAAGCGAGGCACGGAGGTTTTCAAAGTCCTCGGTTTCGATGGGATAAACGCCGGCGAACACCATTGGCTTCACCTCCTCGAAACCATCAATGGCCTTGTCACAAGGATTCTGGACGTGGGTGATAGTGTCGCCCACTTTCACCTCCTTGGAGGTCTTGATGCCGGAAATGATGTATCCTACATTACCCGCCGAGAGTTCCTCACGGGGCGACATGTCGAGCTTCAGCACTCCTATCTCGTCGGCATGATACTCTTTGCCCGTCGACACGAATTTCACGAAATCATTTTTGCGGATCGTGCCATTCTCAATCTTAAAGTAGGCTATGATGCCACGGAAGGGATTGAACAC
The DNA here is from genome assembly GCA_964431465.1 of uncultured Muribaculaceae bacterium. Lineage (GTDB taxonomy): Bacteria > Bacteroidota > Bacteroidia > Bacteroidales > Muribaculaceae > JAFLTL01. The sequence goes on from CAYSKE010000089.1 coordinate 8,427, forward strand.
CGAGTCGAAGATGAGTGCCTGCAAAGGAGCCTCTGGATCGCCAACCGGCGCGGGAATGCGTTTAACAATGGC
>CAYSKE010000090.1:0-8355 GCA_964431465.1 uncultured Muribaculaceae bacterium
CGGGAGTAAGTCGCGCCCAGTTGGTGTTCTGCTGTGTGGTTGTCATGCGGGTTGTCGGGTTTTAATAGCCTGACGGAATAGGTCGGCGTTGGATTCAACAAGTTTCACGATCTCGGTGTGCAGCGGCGTTGTCATGTTGCACTTGCCGCGTGACTGAAGCACACGGAATGTCTTTAGCGACAACTCTACCGTCTCGAGTCGCCGGCCGTTGTGATCACGCGCACCCAATATCAGACTGTCGGCCTTTTTGTAGTACTCGTTGGAATAGACGCAATGTTGCATCGCCATGCCCTCCTCCGCAATCTCAAGCACCGACGAAAGCGGACGGATCTGCACATTGTCCGAGGTAAGGTTTATGCCGAAGAAAGCGGCCTTTGCCTGAAGGAACTGTGCTTCATAGGCGGGTGCCTCCTTTCTAAGTTTCTCCAGCTCAATGCGTACCCGGTGACGGTTGTATCGGCGCAGCAGCCGGTCATGGGCTTCTTTAAGGTCGTCGGGGCAGACAACGACAGGGTTATGAGTGTCAAGATGGAGATCGGATGCCAGCTTGAGCATATCGAGCCACATCTGAGCGTCCTCGACGATATAGCCGTTGCGGTTGGCGATACGCACCGAGTGCAGGTAATCCAGATCCTTGTGTCCGCGCCTGACCATATTGAAGTACAGATCGAGCTGCTCGGTCTTGACAAGCATCTCGGCTGTCGGAACCGTCAGGAGATAGCGCATGGCCTCGATCATCGATATGCTATTTTTGTAATCCATGAGCTTGCGCGTCCACCCGTTACGCCGCAGCAGCGGGGTCACACGCACCTCGGGGTAGAAATCACTGCCGGTTATGTCGTATGCGTCATCGTATTGATAAGCTCCGTTGCATGAAGCGTTGTGGTGCTTTATATCGAGTGGTTTGAGGAAGTCCCACCTCATGCTGAATGCCGAGCGGTGGAGATGCCGCCCGGTGATCACCTCTTTCCCGTCGGGCAGCAGCCATGTCTGAAATATCTCGTCGATGTCATATCGTGTCGGAGTGTTACGGTTGTTGTTCCGGCACACCAGAAACGTGCGTGCTACCTGATGACTGCGGAAGGTGGTAATTACAGTGAAGTATCTCTCCTCACGGTAATCATTGCCGGCATGCTTGTTGATCAGTTCTATCGGCATATACCGGTTACACTCGAAGCAGTCGTAATCCTCATTCTGAATGAATGCATCGATAAAAGGCTTCTCCCATTTCATGACGTTGCCACAACAAAGGCATTTCACCTCACGTTTGTGAGGGTTGCATATAGCTGCCGGCTTAAAGCAATGCTTAAAGGCATATTCGCGCTGACGGTCGGTGATCGGCGGCAGCTTCACGGCCAGCGCGAGAATATCTCTCTCAAGTTTGTTTTTGGACTTCATAGATCTATCAGTCGAAGAGTGATAACTGTGCCGACGGTTGAGCCGGGGCGTGCTTGCCTGACGGTTTGGCCGAAGCCTTGCGACGTGGCTTGGCGGCCGTGGATTCAGGAGCGGTACACATGATCTTCACGCCGGAGGGCATTTTGGACGCAGGGATGTTGTCTTCATCGTAGTAGTGTACGGCCATACCATACACTTCATCATCGGTGAGCATCGTTTTACGCGACTGTCGCACTTTGTCGCAGATGAAACCCATGCACCCCTCGATGCTCTTGCCGGGCTTACGGTAGACCTCGGCAAACTGGGGATCGGTCTTTGCCCTCTCATCGAGATACTGACGGATACGGTCGATAGCGGCCTCAGTGCAGCCTGCCTGTCGGCCGGTATTATTGTTGGCACCCTTTGCAGCTTCAGCGTTATCTGCTTTTGCGGGAGCGGTGGTTTTCTTTGCCATGATAGCTGTGTGGTTGTAGTGTGGGAGTGGATGATTGTTTTCTCAGAGCTTGCGGCGACGTGCCTTGTGCACACCCATACGGAGTGCCTGACGGCGCACGGCTGCCTCCGTACATCCGAGCTTATCGCATAGGATTTTGGCCGGAGTGGTCTTATATTCCCGCCTCAGTATGGCACAACGCTCCGCGATCCAGAACGTGGGATTCTTAAATACCGTGGCTGCCATGCTGACGTCGATTCTTGATCGTGGTGATGATTTCAGTGGTCATTTCCACGGCTACCAGAAGGAGGCTTCGCACGGCGTCGACTTTCCGGTCCAACTCAAGCAGCTTGGTTGCATCGGTGTTGGTGGTCTTCACCCACCACAGGGCGCGGTTAGCTTCATGAGCTGCATTCTCGAGGTGTATTGTCAGCAGTTCGATGTCATGTGTCGACACCGGTAACGGAACGGTAGGATAGGTGTTCATCTTTGATCTGATTTTCGGTAGGATGGATTTTTGAATGTCACGATCTTCATCATCTCGCGCAACCGGTCGACGACTCGCGCGCCATAGTGTTCCGTAAGCTGGGGGTTATCTTTTGTGTTGACGAGATTGGTTGCGATGATGGTGAGCTTCTGACGCTTGTAACGCTCTACAAGCAGGTCGCGCACCGGGGTGTAGATCCGTCCGAAGCTGATGATCTCGGCCGGCTCCTCGCCGACCTCGTCGATGGCCAGCATGTCGGCACCGACGTATTTCATGAACTCCCCCCGTGATTCCTCATGGGAGCCGACGCGGGCGATCTCCCGCGACTCAACAAGCCTGATCGAACGTCGTTGCAGCGAGTTGTCGGAGTCAAAGAGAAAGTTTATCAGGTTGCATATAGCCAGCATGAGCGTGGTTTTGCCATTGCCGTACAGCCCCGTGAGCATCAGCCCCGGCTTACCGTTGGGATCACACAGCCACTCAGCCGCCGACAGGATGTGCTGCTCGGTCTCCTTGTCGAAATCGAAAGGACGGTGGCCACGCGACTCAACCTCGGCCTTGTAGGAGGCATAGACGGCATTGGCCATATCCCGAACCGGGATGTCGATGCTAAATCGATTCGCTGTAGTCTTCCGGGCTACAAGCTGCCGAGTCAGCTCCCCGACGTTTTGATAGTCGATCGTTCGATTGGGCTTCATGTCGTTTTTTTGACAGTTTGATTCGGATTTGATTTATCAGGTGCCGTTTGGCGTCGCGTTTTGTCGGATGCGTCTGGTTGGTCAGCTTCCATTCGACAAGGATCTCGCCGGCGATCCGGCGCAGTTCCTCGACCGAAGTGCGGTTGCTCATGCAGAATGCCTCTACATCACTCCTGCCGGATAAAAATTCCTCTATGATGATTTTGTGATCATCTACGTCGACACCTCTTTTTGATGTTGTCGAAGACAACTCATTATCATTTTCATTATCATTATCATTTAAGCTTGTTTCGGTTGATTTCTTAACCTTTCGGCTGTTTTTTGTCGTTTCGGTTATATTTTCAACCGTCGGGTTGTTTTCGGTTGTTTCGGTTGTTTTTTTAACCGCATTCCGATTGCCTTTCGGCGCACCACCTTTGCGTCCGTTCTCGCGGTTTCTCTCGACCTTACACTGGTATTTACTTTCGTCTATCTCAAATTGATTGACAAAAAAAGCAAATGCCATTTCAATGTCCTCCTCTACCTCGACAACCCCGTCAAGCTGATACCTGAATATCGCACGGAATAATCGACCCAACTGTTTATCCGACAGTTTTGATATGGGCTTATAAAACGACGTGTATATTATGAAACTCTCTCTACCCATGGACGCTTTTTGTGTGCAATGATCAGATTTCCCTGATACGGATGCCATGCACCCACAGCATAAGTTTCCGCTTGATGATGTACTCCTTGGTGCGCACGCCTTTGGTGTCTTCAACTACGGTAATGCCCGAGTCGTTGAGGGTGTAAACGAAATCGGCGACATACCTGCAGGAACGCTCAACGCACACACGTACAGGCTTCCCTTTTAAGTCCGTGCCACAATCACCGTATTGTGCCGGAATAAGCTCGAAAGATACTTGCTCACGCAGATTGGAGATAAGCCCGGCGCGTTGCATAGTCTGGAGCTCCTGCGCGCGGTAATGCTCTTTCTTCGACGCATGATTTCCCGTGCGCTTCGCGCCGTACTTATTTCTCTTCTTGGGCTTCACTGATTGTCGTGCCGGATCGGAACCGAACTGCCTTGGCCATACAAACGGACTCTTTGCCATAGGACTGTTACTTAAACCGGGCTTTGAACACATCCAGTATCTTGGTCTCGGCCACCTTCTCGATCTCGTAGTCACATAGGGTGCCTTTCATCCCCTCGTTGAATCGGTCGGTGGCACCCTGCTGGTCATTGGCCTGAACCATGACATACACGGCTGTCTTGCGTTCTTTAGCACTCTTCTCATCGAGAGTGACGATGTTGTATTTCACGCTCCACCACTTGTCGCTCCCATCGTCATAGAAGATTTCGGCTATGTTGGTCTTCTTGACGGCCGGGATCGTGAAGTCGCCGGAGATATAGGGGCGCATCTCCTCAGTGATCCGGGCTTCGGCCTCGGTGAAAGACATGGCGTCGACAAGATAAGCCTCGGTTACACGTTTGATGCGTCCGTTTTTCTGAGTCTTCTCGTAACGGACTTTGGTTTCAATCCATAGTGCCATAGGTGTCGGTCTTTTTTTATTGTTTATTGTTCAGAAGTTTCTTTAACTCGGGACTTACACGGAGCTTGGCCGTGACATGGGCGGGAACATTTATCGGTGCACCGGTGTGGAAGTCGTGGGCGGTCTTGGCTTCGCGACGCACTACGGCGATAGTGCCGAGGCCGCGCAGATAGATTTCATCACCTTTGGCGAGAGTCTCACGGACGATACGGATCACGCCTTCAACGGCCTTAACCGCAGTTGACAGTGTCAGTCGCTCTGACACAGCGAGCTCGTTGGCGAGGGAATGTCTGTTCATTGCTTATTGGATTTGTGGGTTTGTTGTTTCGGGTGAGTTTATTGACAAGGAGTCGGATGAGCCTTGCCCTGTCGAGGCACCGGCCGCTTCTCGAGAGCGAATAGAACTTGGCGGCATCCTCGAGATAGCGCACGGCCTTGTCAAAATCATATTGTGACAGCTGTGGCATAGGATCATGGCTTATAGAATCCCTGAAAACGCACTGTGCCGAAATAGTCGGGCGACTTGATCAGGCCGTCGCCACGTCCGGCAAGCGTCTCCGCTCCCTCCTCGTCAAGCACAACCTTGGAGTCGACGGCTTTGGGGACACGGAAACAAACCTGCACCGGGAAGTTGACTTTGGCATCGCCGGTGATAACTTTGGTGGAGGCACGTTGAGTCGCGGCCACTATGCGATAGCCCAGCGAGCGACCTTTCTGCAGGAGCATCTTCAGGTTCTCCTCCAGAGATTTCTCGCGCCCGACGACCTTTATTTCATACTTGGGTATAGGGAAGCCCATCGGGCCACGCTTGGTGCCGACCTCGATCTTTTCACGGATATCAAGCTCTTTGCCGGAACGGGCTGATGAAACGGCGTCGGCAAACTCATCGAACACAATGAGGGTCTTCGATGACTCGCCTGTGCGGGCACGCTGCTGCATCTCTTCAACAAGCTGCTTCATGCGCTCCTCTATCTCGGAGATCTCGGCGATGACCTCACAACCGGGCAGCTTGCCGATAAATTCATATTTGGGATCAAGCACGATGATACGATCCACTCCCGCGAGACGGGCATACTCGATGGTGCTCTTGATGCAGACTGATTTACCCGACCCGGTTGCTCCGCAGATGAGCATGTGGGGCGTGGACTGGTTGTCGATATCCCATGCCACGATACCGCCGAAGTTGTCAAGGCCGAGAGGGATTGCCGAGCCGTGGAGGTATTTAGCGTCCCACAGCAGGGTGTCGCCGGAGCGGTGGGGAGCCTCGACACACAGATAAGCGTGGCAGTCGTGCATGGAGAGCGTGGGAAGCACTCGCACCGACGGTACGTCGATGGCGTTGGCGATATCGAGGGCGTGCTGGGCGATGTTGGCGATCTTGACACCGGCACCGATCTCAAGGAGATAGGACACGGAGGAGTAAGAGCCGAAAGTGTGTGCAACGCGCACGGGGATGTTGAATGAGCGTAGGGTATGCTCTATCTTTTCTGAGTGGGTCATATCGTCGCGGAGTTCGTAGGAAATGAATGTGGCCGCATTGCGGCGGAAGGAGGTTATCACTTTGGGAGAGATGGACGCGGTGGAGGCGTCGCGAATCTTTTTCTGGCGGTGCGCGATAAGGATCTTCTTGCTCTCGGGGATATTGAAATCATCTATATCGGCGATGAGCGTGCGCGCCCAGAAGTCGTAAAGCTCGGCACGGTCGGCCAGCGGATCGGAGTCGTTGATGGTGTAGAGATAGTCGGGGTCTGAAGTGGCAAGGATCATGCGTCGCAGCGGCTCGTAGAGGATCGCTTCGTAAAGCCGCCGCGTGTCGGCATCGAGCGTTATGACTTTCTTGTGGATCTGAGGGCTGACGTCCTTATTCTTGCTGTGCTTGTTTTCCATGTACCACACCTCGTCGATCGGCAGACCCGGATGCAGCATCTCCCAGCTGATGGCATAGATGATCGCCTGTTTCGCTCCGGTGTAGGCAAGTTCCGATTCATCGGTGTAGGCAGTCTTCGACTTATGGTCGACGATCACGCGGCGTCCGCTGTCTGTCTCGATCACGAGGTCAAGCGCGCCATGGCAAGGAAGCGGGATATCCACGCCGTTGATGACCGGCCACACACATGTGCGTTCCTCGACGGCCAGCACTTGATCCAGATTGCCTACATACACATCACGCTCGGCGTAGAAGTTGGCGATGAGCGCATTGGCGGTCTTGGTCGCCACATCGATGCACTTCTCGACGGTCGGGGTCTTTTTGCCGAGCTTCCACTCGTTGGCTCTCACCTTGTCGATGGCGGCAAATGCCCGCTCCTGCATATCGGCGATACCGGGCTCCTCACCGGTGTCGCGCAGCTGCTCGAAGTAATATTGCAAGGCGGCATGGTAGGCGGTCCCCGCTACCGTGACAGCTCCTTTGCGTGACGGCTCGCGGTAGATGTAGCGGCGCTCGAATTCCTTTTCGTTACGCGCGAAGGTGGCGACGGCCGAGTAGCTCCATGAGTCAATAAGGAACTGCGAGAGGTGTTCCTCGAGATCATCGCCACGAAGCAGGGCGTACTTGCTTACTGCATTGCTCATGGCATATCAATCTTTGACTTGGGGCGGGCGGCATTCTGTGCCGGGGCTGCAGGGGCTTCGGCCGCTCTCTGGGCGCGGTTACGGAGCCGCTCTTTGGCATCCTCAACCGATGAAGAGGTGGCTGGCTTCGGCGCGGGAACGTCGGCGGCTGTACCGCTGAGATCCTCATATTCCACGTCGGTGATGTCGCGCTCCTCCTCGACGGTGCGGAACCCCATTGACATTTCAGGGGCGTAGATGCGCTGCCAGAATGCTGCGGCACGGTAAGAGAGCATGAGCATGGGCATGTTGGGCCACTTGGAGCCGTCCTTTGTGTACCATCCCTCTTTGATTGCCATTTCGATGGTCACGGGGTCGGACTCAAGGGTTTCGCCGGTGGACTTCTCCACGGCGTGGGCGACACACTCCCAGTTGTCGATCCCGGTAGCGTCAAACTCACGCACGACAATCGTTTTCTCTCTCTTGCCGTTTTTCTCTACCCACTCATGGGAGTTGTATTTCACCTTGCCGAGTTTGCCGAGATTGCGCTTGCGGTAACGGAGCGTCGAGTAGCGGCCGCAGGTGTTGATCGAGGCCACGAGAAATTTTGTGTACCATGAGGGATTGCCGTTGATGACGCAGAGGTTCTGCATCACGGTCAGGGCGGGCAGAGCCATGCGGTAGGCAAGGTCGAGAGCGATCACGCAGTTGCCGATGTTGCCACGGTAGATCGAGGGGACGATCGTTGACTCCGCATAAGGCCTGGCACTCCGCTGCATCGACTCGAACTGACGCTGGATCTGACCGGCGGGCGAAGCGTTATACTCGGCGGTGGACTGTACCTGAGCGAGATCGAAACGTAGCTTTGCGATCTGCAGCTCCTCGGAGAGTGCAGCGGCTACATCGTCGGGCTTACCGGCCACGCCGGAAGCGGCCGCGCTTGCATTGGTGGTTGTGTTGCACATGATGGAAGTGTTGTGTTGTCTATAGTTTGGTGGGAGAGGCAGGATTTGAACCTGCGCCCTACTGTCGGGGGGATTAGGCTTGCAACTCCGCGCGCTGCTTTGGTTGCAATTATATGCGCTGCCTGTCCTTGCTGTCGCTCTACCGCTGAGCTACTCTCCCGTGCGCCCCTCCCCTGCAATGGCGTTGCTATACCGGAGGGGCGAATTCAATAATGATATCATAGTTTTGCAGCTCTCTTGCCGCCGGGGTCCTCACGGATTACCCAATATGTGCCACTCTTGCGGAGTGGC
>CAYSKE010000091.1:0-3599 GCA_964431465.1 uncultured Muribaculaceae bacterium
AGGGCGTTTGCAACGCCGTCCTCAACAGCAAATGCGATGTGCTGGATTCCTCCACGTCCGCCGTTGTTGGCGATGAACTTGGCGATTGCGCTGTCATCAGCAGTTGGCTCGAGGAGCTCTATCTTGGTCTGTCCGACTTTGAAGAATGCTGTGCGTACTTTCTGGTCAGCTACTTCTTCGATAGCGAAACACTTGAATCCAAGGATGTTCTCGTAGAAAGGGATTGCTTCTTCCAAGCTCGGAACGGCTATGCCGACGTGCTCGATATGAGAAATGTTCATGGTTTATTAATTGTTTTAATATTGTAAGTTTTCAGAGTGAATGGATGGCAAGGGGCATGGGCTAAGCGCATAACGCACCGTTGCGGAAAGTCCCTATTATTTCCACTTGCAAAAATAAAAAAATAATTATTAACGCAAATGATAATATTGGTTAAGTTGTAAACTATCGTTTCAGCAAATTTATTGTAGTAATAGCTGTGAGGGACGGTAACAACCGCCCGACACGCGTAGAAAACCTTAATAAATAATCTGAGACTATGGATAGAAAGATTGACTTCGATGAAGTGAAAAAGGCTGTAGATGAAGCCTATGAAAGTTTTAAGAGTGAATCGGCCGGAGAGGTGTCGCAATATGTGAAGAAACCGGCTCATAAGGAGTTCGGCATTTCAGTGGCTCTTGCCGACGGCCGCACATACGACAAGGCTGACGCCGACTCGAAGTTTGTGCTCGGCAGTATCGTGAAGGTGCCTGTGGCTACTGTGCTGCTTAGCCAGAACAGCAAGGAGGAGCTCATGAAGAAATCGGGTCAGTGCGGATGCAGCTGCAAGGAGGGGGGACATGCGCATAAGCCGAAGGATCTGCCATTGTGTGCCCGCGGTGTGAGAGCCGTCAGTGCTATTGAACCTACCGGCGACCCGGAATCGAAATGGAATCTCATAGAGAACCGCATGATCGATATGATCGGCAATGAGGCTCCTGAGTTTGATGAGGCTGTTTACCGCAATGTGAAGGAGGCTGCCAACGAACGCAAGGAGGCTGCCGCGCTTGCCGAGGCAGGGTATGCTCTATATGATGACACGGAGATGTCGATCAACCTGTATGCGAAAGCTGTGTCGATGAAGGTGTCGACGAAGATGCTTGCCCGCATGGGTGCCACGATCGCAGCCGACGGTGTGAACCCGTGGACGAAGAAGATTGTGTTTGACGGTTCGATCGCGCCGACAGTGGTTGCGATGATGGCCGCTCACGGCCCTCATAAGATGAAAGGGTGGCTCATCGCTACCGGTGTGCCTGCCAAATCGGGTTTCGGCGGCGGCATACTTGCCATCGTGCCGGGCGTGATGGCTGTGGCAGTTTATTCGCCGGAACTTAACGGCAAGAACGTTTCGGTCAAGGCCGCTCAGGCTATCAAATACATTATGAATAAGTTGCAGATAAATGTGTTTGGCAGTGAAAAAGTGAAGATCGCCGAATAACATAACCTGCATTTTCAGGAACAAACTCTCCGGAGCTTTCGTGATGTTGAATCACGGGGGCTTCGGACTTTTTTTGTGGGTGTTTTGGGGAAGAGGAATGAAAAATAGGTGTATATTTGCGTAGAGAACGGAAGTCACCAATGAATATCACGCAGAGATATGTTGCCGCAGAAGGGCGGTATGACGGCGAGAGCGACGGTTTTTACAGGCGCTGTGGCCGTAGCGGAGTCTTGTTGCCGCGCATCAGCCTCGGCATGTGGCATAATTTCGGCGGCAGGGATCCGTTTGAGCGCAGCCGCGCTATCACGAGATATGCGTTTGACCACGGAATAACGCATTTTGATCTTGCGAACAACTATGGCCCTCCCTACGGGTCGGCAGAGGAGACGTTCGGACGGTTGATGGCTGAGGATTTCAGACCTTATCGTGACGAGATGTTCATATCGAGTAAGGCGGGGTATGACATGTGGCCGGGGCCTTATGGAAACTGGGGATCGCGGAAGTATCTGATGGCAAGCCTTGACCAGAGTCTCCGGCGGATGAATCTGGAATATGTGGATCTATTTTACAGTCACCGCTATGACGCGGCTACACCGCTTGAGGAGACACTGCAGGCGCTTGTGGACATAGTGCGTGCGGGAAAGGCTCTATATGTGGGGATCTCACGCTGGCCTCTTGAGGCTTTGAAGTTTGCCGACAAGTATCTGCGCGATCGTGACGTGCCTCTGCTGATATATCAGGGGAGGCTCAACCTGATTGACCGTGAGCCGCAGGATGATGGCGTGCTTGACTACTGCGTGGAAAACGGTATCGGTTTTATATCGTTCTCACCGCTTGCACAGGGTGTGCTGACTGACAAGTATCTGAATGATATTCCAGAGGGGTCGCGCATGTCGCGCAACGGATCACTGAGACCGCAAATGTTCACTCCGGAGCTGCACGCTTATATTGAGAGCCTCAGCGCGGCATCCAAACAAATGGGGATGTCGACTGCGGAACTCGCGCTCTCATGGGTGCAATCGCAGAGGGGTGTCACGTCGGTGATCGTCGGCGCAAGCTCAGTTGAACAGCTTGACTGCAATCTGCGCAGCCGAGGGAGTATTGACACGTCGTGCGTGCCTGTTGCTGATAAAAACGTGAGGCTGGGATGAAAAAGCGCGTTCCACTTTGGGTCATCATAATGATTGTTGCGGTTGCCCTCCCGGTAGCTGCTTACCCGACATTGCTGTCGATGTGGCCGCCGGTGGATGACGGAGCGGAGATGAAAACTCTGCTTTGGTTTTATCCGGCCTACGTAATCGCGTCGGGGGTATTTGCTTATCTCTGTTGGCCGAACCGCCGGACAGAGGCGTGGATATTGCTCGCCCTGATGACACTCTCTCATGCGGCGATGTGGGGGATCGCTCTCATGGGATAATCCGAAAGAAATTAATAGCTAATCACCTAATCACATACTTTCAAATACCGTAGAAAATGGATACATCCTGGATGCCTTTTGCATTTATCTGCATCACATCATTTTTCACGCTTGTCAATCCACTCGGAACGATGCCTGTGTTCCTGACAATGACCAAGGGGCTGTCGGATCCGGAACGTGCCTCTATAGTCAAGCGCGCGACGATCATATCGTTCCTGACGATGATGGGCTTCACGATACTCGGACAGTTTCTTTTCAAGTTCTTCGGGATTTCGACCAACGGTTTCCGTATCGCCGCCGGCTTCATAATCTTGAAAATCGGATATGACATGCTTCAGGCGCGTTACTCCAACACAAAGCTGAAGGATGAGGAGATCAAGACATACGCCAATGACATATCAATCACTCCGCTTGCAATTCCGCTCATGTGCGGCCCCGGCGGTATTGCCAACAGCATCATTCTTATGGATGACGCTACGACATGGGAACTGAAGGCTATACTTTTCGGCACGATTGCCGTGATATATTTTGTGGCATATCTGATATTGCGCGCATCCACGCGACTGGTGAAGCTGCTTGGCGAAACGGGCAATAACGTGATGATGCGTCTGATGGGCTTGCTGCTGATGGTGATCGGCGTTGAATGCTTTGTGGCGGGCGTCAAGCCGATAATGATTTCTATCATCAAGGCCGCCAGCATGTAAT
>CAYSKE010000091.1:3699-8322 GCA_964431465.1 uncultured Muribaculaceae bacterium
AAAATATTAGAGGAGATGGTAAAACATATTGTGACGTTTAAGTTTAAGGGGACGGATGAGGAGCGCATGGCTGCGGCTAAGGCTTTCAAGGATGCTCTGATGGCACTCCCTGAGCAGATAGATGTGCTCGAGTCGATGGAGGTGGGTATCAATGAGAACCCGGCTGAGACATGGGATGTGGTGCTGACGGCGGTCGTGCCTACGATGGCTGACGTGGATGTGTATGCGAAGCATCCGGCTCATGTGGCTGCCGCATCGCTGATCGGCGGCGTGAAGGAGTCGCGCGCTTGCGTGGATTATGAGTTTTAAGGAGTAATCAGATAGATATAAGTAGCGGGGGCGCATGGTGAGTGCGCTCCCGCTTCGGTTGAGATAGTATGATTTGAGTTTATTCGTCGCTCTTTGTGGGGATGTGCTCGCGGATCTTTGCCTCGAGAAGTCCCTGCGGCTGCACGCCGACCGTGCGCCAGACGGGTTCGCCGTCCTTAAAGAGGATGATGGTGGGGACTGACTGCACACGATAGTGTGCGGCGAGTTCCTCGTTACGGTCAATGTCGATCTTTATGATGGTGGCTGAATCGCCCATCGTTTCCTTTACTTTCTCAAGAATGGGCGCCTGCATCTTACAGGGACCGCACCAAGTGGCGTAGAAATCGACGAGTGTGGGCTTTGCGCTTTTGATAATTTCGTTAAAGTCGTTCATAACGTGAAGTGTGTTTTTATTAGGTTGATTTAATTGTTGTTTCTGATAGAATAACGCTTCGGAGGGGGGTAATGTTGATATTCATGTGGCAAAAAGCGCAAAATATAGGGGGATGGCAGCTTAAAATACAGCTCAAATACATTCATTCATTTTTATACAATCTCTTAATTTCCTATCTTTGCGCCCTAAAAGGGAACCGGTGCCCCGGTGCACGGCCTGAATCCACAAAAAAGGAATAAAATTCAATCAGAACAGATAAATATCTCAAGCTGCAAGATGAAGGTAATGAAGTTTGGCGGAACCTCGGTGGGGACGCCTGAGCGTATCAAGGATGTGGCCAATCTCGTGATGAGCCGCGGAAAGAAGAATATTGTGGTGCTGTCGGCTATGTCGGGCACAACGAACACTCTGGTAGAGATATGCGATTACCTTCATAAGCGCAATCAGGATGGCGCGAAGGAGGTGATAAACACTCTCGAGCGCAAGTATGTGGGGGTGATCGAGGATCTCTTTGGTGATCACACTGAGGCTAAGGCGGAGGCGGAGCGCGAGATACGTGGCTGCTTCACCTATATCCGCACATTTATCAGGGAAATCTTCACGGTGTTTGAGGAAAAGGAGATTCTCGCTCAGGGTGAGATCATGTCGACTGCGCTGATGAATCTGTGGCTGCGTGTGTGCGGTGTGAATGTGGTGATGCTTCCGGCTCTCGATTTCATGAAGACCGACAAGAATGCGGAGCCTGACACGAATTATATCGAGACTCATCTGCGTGTGCTTTTAGAGAAGTACAGCGATGCGGATATGTACCTGACACAGGGCTATATCTGCCGGAATTTCTATGGTGAGGTGGACAATCTGCAGCGTGGCGGAAGCGACCTGACGGCGTCGCTCATCGGTGCGGCGGTGAATGCGGAGGAGATCGAGATATGGACCGACATCGACGGGATGCACAACAATGACCCGCGCTTTGTGGAGAATACCTCGCCGGTCGAGGAGCTTCACTTTGAGGAGGCTGCCGAACTGGCTTATTTCGGTGCAAAGATCTTGCATCCGACCTGCGTGCTGCCGGCCAAGCTCAACAATATACCTGTGCGTCTGCTGAACACGATGCAGCCTGAGGCCAAGGGTACGCTGATCTATAACTCGGCTCCGTCGCGCACGATCAAGGCTATCGCAGCCAAGGACAATATCACGGCGATAAAGATAAAGAGCGGACGAATGCTGCTTGCCTACGGTTTCCTGCGTAAAGTGTTTGAGATCTTTGAGACTTACCGCACTCCTATCGACATGATCGCTACGTCGGAGGTGGGTGTGTCGGTGACTATCGACAATGAGCGTGACCTGAACCGCATTGTCGATGATCTCAAAAAATTTGGCACGGTTACCATTGATCACGACATGGTGATAATATGCGTTGTGGGTGACATGGACTGGCAGAACCGTGGTTTTGAGGCTAACGCTCTTGACGCTCTGAAGGATATACCTGTGCGCATGATCAGCTACGGCGGGTCGAACTTCAATATCTCGTTTCTTGTGAGAAAGCAGGACAAGGTGGCTGCGCTTCAGGCACTTTCGAGCCATCTTTTCAAGAAATGAGCTGACGCACACGCAGGTGACGTGTTTTGATTCAAAGGTTTGCAAAAAAGATAATTGAAAAGGATGTTTCCGATAGAAGATTTCACCGGGGTTGCGACTCCGTTTTACTACTACGATCTGAAGTTGCTGCGCGAGACGCTTGCGACGATCAATGACTGCCTTGTGGAGCGTCCCGCCTACAGGGTACACTATGCTCTGAAAGCTAATGCTAACGGAGCTATTCTTGACGAGATCGCCGATGCAGGTCTCGGAGCTGACTGCGTGAGCGGCGGTGAGGTGCGTGCCGCACTTGATGCCGGGATTCCGGCCGACAAGGTGGTGTTTGCAGGCGTAGGAAAGACTGATGCCGAGATACGTCTGGGGCTTGAGATGGGGATAGCGTGCTTCAATGTGGAGTCGCTTCCCGAGCTTGAGGTGATCAATGAGCTTGCCGGTGAGATGGGGAAGAAGGCTCCGGTGGCTTTCCGCGTAAATCCTGACATCGACGCCCACACCCACAAGTATATCACCACGGGTACATCGGAAAACAAGTTCGGTATTCCGCTGACTCAGATAGAGGAGGTTGTGGCTGCGGCTCAGCAGATGGAGAATGTGGAGATCAAGGGGCTGCATTTTCATATCGGATCGCAGCTTCTCGATATGACTCCTTATGCGATGCTCGCCGAGACGATCAACAGGATGCTCGACGAGTGGGAGGCTAAGGGGATAAGCTTCAAGACTATCAATGTTGGAGGCGGCCTGGGCATAGACTATGATGATCCCGACGGTCACCCGATACCTGATTTCGAGGGGTATTTCAAGGTGTTTGACGCAATAAAGCTGCGTGAGGGTCAGGAGCTTCATTTTGAGCTTGGGCGTGCGGTGGTGGCTCAGTGCGGGTCGCTCATCACACGCGTGACTTACGTGAAGCAGGGTGTGAACCGCAAATTTGCGATCGTAGATGCCGGTTTCACCGATCTGATACGTCCGGCACTCTATCAGGCGCATCATAATATCGAAAATCTGACCGCTCCGGCGGATGCTCCGGTGGAGAAATATGACGTGGTGGGACCTATCTGCGAGTCGACCGACTGCTTTGCCCGCGACGAGAAACTGCGCGAGGTGAAGCGCGGTGACCTGCTTGCTTTGCGTTCGGCAGGTGCCTACGGCCAGATAATGGCTTCACGATATAATCTGCGCGAGATTCCGGCTTCGTTTTATGATCTGCCGGGAGAGTCAAAATGAACCTACTAAACGAAAGATATAACAAGTGATAACGGTAAATAATCTCGGAATCCAGTTTGGGAAACGAGTGCTCTTCCAAGATGTGAACCTGAAGTTCACTCCGGGAAACTGCTATGGTGTGATCGGTGCTAACGGAGCGGGTAAGTCGACTCTGATGAGAATACTGAGCGGCGAACTGTCGCCAACACACGGCACGGTCACGCTTGGGCCGGGTGAGCGCCTGAGCGTGCTTGAGCAGGATCACTTCAAGTTTGACGACTACACGGTGCTCGATACCGTGATGATGGGTCACACGGTGCTCTGGGATATCATTCAGGAGAAAAACGCTCTCTACTCAAAGGGGGATTTCACTGATGAGGACGGTATCCGCGCTTCGGAACTGGAGGAGAGGTTTGCCGAACTGGAGGGGTGGAATGCCGAGAGCGACGCTGCCGCACTGCTGTCGGGTCTGGGCATCAAAGAGGAGAGTCACTACACCCTGATGCGCGACATGAGCGCGAACGAGAAGGTGCGTGTGCTTCTGGCGAAGGCTCTTTTCGGTAATCCAGACAATCTGCTCCTCGACGAGCCGACGAATGACCTCGATCTTGAGACGGTGGCGTGGCTTGAGGACTATCTGTCGAAGTTTGAGAACACGGTGCTGATCGTGTCGCATGACCGCCACTTCCTTGACTCGGTGTCGACTCACACTCTTGACATAGACTACAGTAAGGTTTCGCTCTTTGCGGGCAACTATAGTTTCTGGTATCAGTCGAGCCAGCTTGCACTGCGCCAGCAGCAGCAGGCCAACAAGAAGGCGGAGGAGAAACGCAAGGAACTTCTGGAATTTATCCAGCGTTTCAGTGCCAATGTGGCCAAGAGCAAGCAGACCACTTCGCGCAAGAAGATGCTCGAGAAGCTCAATGTGGAGGAGATCCAGCCTTCGTCGCGCCGCTACCCGGGCATCATCTTCACTCCCAACCGCGAGGTGGGCAACAAGATCCTCGAAGTGAAGGGTCTGAAGGCTACGGTAGATGGCGAGGTGCTCTTTGACGATGTGAATTTCCAGATCGAGAAGGGCGACAAGGTGGCTTTCCTGAGCCGCGACCCGCGCGCCA
>CAYSKE010000092.1:0-8308 GCA_964431465.1 uncultured Muribaculaceae bacterium
AGGGCTTGGGATGAGTGGGGTTAGTGGCGGCGGCGGGGGGTGGCGTAGAGGATGTAGGTGGTTTCGGGGGAGAGGGTGCCGGTGAGGGTGCCGTCGGTGACGGTGAAGGTGTTGCCGTGCAGGGCGTCGGTGTAGGTGCCGTCGGGGAGGGCAGTGGCAATCTTGATCTTGTTGTTTTTCTTAGCGAGGTTGATGAGGGTGGTGCCGCGTGTGCCGCGTGAGACCTGAATGGCTGTGCCGTCGGGGGTGGAGGATATGGCTTCGGGCTGCCCTGCCATCTTGTGACGGAATGCGTTGGCTGCCACTACTTCGGGATGGAAAAACTCGTCATTGCCACGGGGACCGACGAGGTTGTTGCCCCAATAGTTGTCGCGGGTGGAGCCTGCGGGGCGGGAGAAGAAGAGGGGTGTGCCGCCGGCGCGCGATGCGAGATAGACCCAGCCGAGGCGTATCTGGTCGTCGGTGAGCGCGGCTGACTCATGCTGGTTGCAGTAGGTGTCGTGGCTCTCGACCCATGTGACGAGTGTGGAGGGTGCGGCGGGGTGGTGGTAACCGGTGATGTCGGCCGCATTGAAATTGCGCTTCTCGAGCACCTGCCTGAGTGCATGGCCGAGGCTTGATGCTGTCTGACCGATATATTGGGAGTATTCGAGCTCTTTGACGTTGCGCCCCTGCAGGACTTCGCCGTAGATAAAGAGCGAGTCGGGCATGAGGAGGGATAGTCCCTTGACTCCTTCGCGGCCAGTGGCTATATCCCAGAAGTTGTTTCGCTTGGCTTTGGGGTCGAGCGGATCGGATGGGAGGCCGATGTGCTTGGCGGTGTCGTAGCGGAATCCGCGTGCGCCGAGGTTGATGAGGTCGTTGACGTACTGAAGATAGTAATACTGGAAGTCGGGATTCTCGGTGTTGACGTCGGGAAGGCCACCCATCTTGCCTGTGGTGCATTC
The DNA here is from genome assembly GCA_964431465.1 of uncultured Muribaculaceae bacterium. GTDB lineage: Bacteria > Bacteroidota > Bacteroidia > Bacteroidales > Muribaculaceae > JAFLTL01. Next base: position 948 of record CAYSKE010000092.1, read on the forward strand.
CTCGCGGTCGTCCCAACGGTGAATGTCCTTGAAGCCGTTGGCGTGGAAGAGGTTTTCATGGCCTCCGACGGCATTGTCGAGCGATGGAAGGACGGCAGTGTGGTCGACGGCAGTGTGGTTGGGGAGGACGTCGACAATGATGCGGACGTTGTATTTCATGGCACTGTCGGCCATCGCTTTGAAATCGTCGCGTGAGCCGAGAAGGTAGTTGCCGACAGTCCAGTCGGTGGGCTGGTAATAGTAGTACCACTTGCCTTTCACGGGATCGCCGGGCTTGCTGAAGAGGGCGAGTCCACCGTCCTCACCGACAAAGCAGGCTTGTGCAGGTGAGGTCTGCACAAAGTCGTAGCCGGCATCGGCAATGGCTTTCATGTTGTCGGCGATGGTGTTGAACGACCAACTCCATGCGTGGAGGATCACCTCGTCGGGCGCTGATTTTTTAGAGACTTCGGCAGATGCGATCGCGGGTAAAGTGAGGGCGGCAGCGAGGGCAAGAGATGCAGATATTTTCATGGGAAAGGGGGTATAAGAGATGGTTATGGGGTTTGCGGCACTATGGGCCGCGGATTGTCAGGGGTTGAAAAGGTCGGGGTTGAAGTAGTCGGCGATGTCCTGCGCGTGGGTCAGCGCTATGGCTGCGGGGCTATCGGGATCGATGTCGGCGGCGGTGCGGTAGGCCGATGTGGCTTCGGCTCGGCGGTCGAGTTTCCAGAGGATCTTTCCGAGGGTAAACCATGCTTCGGCACTGGCGGGGTTGTCGCGCACAAGGGCGCGCGCCTCATCGAGAGCTTGGGCGAGAGCACCGTCGGCGACAAGGCGCGTGATGGAGGCTATGCGGTCGGTCAGGCTTTCCATAAGCTGATTATTGCAATGACGAGAATGGTGAGTGAGCCGACAAGGATGACAAGCATGGCGGGAGCACGGTGCAGTATCATGATGGGGCGCGGGGCGGTCATGGCCGTGGGGAGGAAGCGCGCGGAGAGGCGTCGGGCGACATAATAGACCAGAATGGCACACAAGCAGCCGAGCAGGGCTCCGAAGAACAGATCGCCGGGGTAATGCACTCCGAGATACACGCGGGAGTAGCATGTGATGACTGCCCAGATGAACATGAACAGGGTGAGGGCGCGGTTGCGTGCAATGAGAGAGATGATGGTGGCGAGAGCAAAGGTGTTGGCGGCATGGCATGATGGGAAACCGTAGGAGCCGCTGCGGTGGCCGTTGATGACGGTGACCATGGCCGAGAGGGGATTGTCGAGATTGGAGGGGCGCAAGCGCGCGAAAAGCGGGCGGAGGTGGGATGCGCCAATCTGGTCGGCCAACGTGATGGTGAGAACCACGGCAAGGGTGAAGATGAGTGCCTGTCGCCAGTGGTAGCGCCGGAACAGGAGGATGAGGATGGCGGCGTACATAGGAACCCACACAAAGCGCTGGGAGAATATCCACATGAACGAGTCGAGGAATGGCGCGCGCATATTGTGGAAAAACAGGAAAACCTGTGTGTCAATATCGATGAGGTAGTCTATCATAATTGCAAGTATTCAGTAACAAATATACGAAACGGGGAGAAAAAGAAGGGACAAGGCGGGGAAAATAATGGAGCTGAATATGAAAAAAGTTAAAGCGGGGAAAAGTGAGGGGCGTTTATGATAAGATTGTAAAAAAAACTATGTAATTTTACATTGTGGAAATAGAGTATTTCGTGAAAATCGTTTTCAGCGGTATGCTGATAGGTGTGCTTATCTCGGCTCCGATGGGGCCGATAGGTATGCTGTGCATACAGCGAACGCTGAACAAGGGGCGTTGGCCGGCTTTCTTCACGGGTATAGGCGCGGCACTGTCGGATCTGTTTTACTGCCTGCTTGCCGGGTTAGGGATGGCGCTGATAACTGATTTCATAGATGCTCACCGCAATCTGCTGCAGTTTTCGGGTAGCCTTGTGCTGATCGCGTTCGGTTACTACCTCTTCAGGAGCAATCCAGCCAAGAGCTTGAAAAAGCCTGAGGAGAAGCATGAGACGCATTGGCTCGATTTCATCACAGGCTTCCTGTTCACGTTTTCCAATCCGCTGATATTGTTTTTTATAATCGGTCTTTTCACGCAGTTTGATTTTCTGAATGCTGACTACCTATACTACCACTATATCACGGGTTATCTTGCTATTTTCGCCGGGGCGATTTTGTGGTGGTATGCGATAACCTTTTTTGTGAACAAGGTGAGATCGCATATCAATGTGAGGTCGTTGTGGCTGATAAATAAAGCGATAGGGTCGCTGCTGATGCTGATGGCATGTGCCGGAATATACTTCAGCATCGAGGGGTGGATCGGTTAGGGTCAAGAGTTTGCATTAAGACTGCAACCTAAATTTTGTTACGTTTGTTATAGATGTATAAACATATATACAAACGTTACAACTATGAATGCAAAAACAGGAAAATGGATAAGCAACGTGCTGATGCTCGCCGTGGGCATCACGTTGTGTGTGATGTGGAAACGTCAGGATATACTGTATAACATCATCTATCTTATCGGCGGTCTTTTCGTGCTGACGGGGCTGATCAATCTGCTTGTGTCGTCGCGCCGGAGGAGAAAGAATGTGGCCGGGACGGGGACGACCTTTATCGGCACTACTTCGGGGATAGGAGGAATGTGCATAGGCGCAGCGTTGCTTCTCGCGCCGTCGTTTTTTGTAGGAATCATCGTGTATGCGCTCGCGATATTCCTTATTCTGGCCGGTATATGGCAGTTCTATATCCTCGGCTACGGTTTCGCTCCGATAAAATTTCCGGGATGGTTCTATATCTTTCCGATCGTGCTGATCGTGGAAGGTGTGGTGATACTGTGTGCCGGAGGCGTGAGGGAGTCGGCCGATGTGGTTGTGCTGATGACCGGTATCGGTATAATACTCTATGCAATCAACTCGTTTTTTGAGCTCGGAAGCGCGGGGATGCAAAACCGACGCATCCCGACGGCTACGGTGGAGGCTGCGGCCGGTGAGATCACTGAGGGGGAAGATTGATCAAAGTTTTGAAGGAAACAAGAACGGGATTCCGCGATGGTGCGGAATCCCGTTCTATTTCTATGGGGATTGAAACGTGGATCAGGCGAGGAAGCCGAGCAGCACACCAGCAGCAACGGCTGAGCCGATAACACCTGCAACGTTGGGACCCATGGCGTGCATGAGAAGGTAGTTGGAGGGGTCGTACTCGAGACCGAGGTTGTTGGAGATGCGTGCGGACATGGGCACAGCCGATACACCGGCGTTGCCGATGAGGGGGTTGAGCTTCTTGGATTTCGGCAGGAACAGGTTGAAGAACTTAACGAAGAGTACACCTGAAGCCGAAGCGATGATGAACGCCATGAAGCCGAGGAAGAAGATGAAGACGGTCTTCTCGGTGAGGAAGGTCGTTGCCTGAGTGGACGCACCTACAGTCATGCCAAGGAGAATGGTGACAATGTCGGTGAGAGCGTTGGAGGCAGTCTTGGCGAGACGTGTTGTCACGCCGCACTCACGCAGCAGGTTGCCGAAGAAGAGCATACCGAGCAGAGGTATACCTGTGGGCACCACGAAGCAGGTGAGGATAAGACCTACGATGGGGAAGATGATCTTCTCTGACTGTGCGACCTGACGGGCGGGCTTCATCTTGATCACGCGCTCTTTCTTGGTCGTGAGCAGCCTCATGATGGGGGGCTGGATCACGGGCACGAGAGCCATGTAGGAGTAAGCCGATACGGCGATTGCGCCCATGAGGTTGGGAGCGAGTTTCGATGAAAGGAAGATTGCCGTGGGACCGTCGGCACCACCGATGATGGCGATAGCACCAGCCTGATCGGGAGCAAAGCCGAGGGCGAGCGACACCATGTAGGCACCGAAGATGCCGAACTGTGCAGCCGCGCCGACAAGCATGAGCTTAGGATTGGCGATGAGTGCGGTGAAGTCGGTCATAGCACCGATGCCGAGGAAGATGAGGGGCGGGTACCATCCGGCAGCAACACCGTTGTAGAGGATGTTGAGGACGGAGCCTTCGTCGTAGATACCGATCTCAAGTCCGGCAGAGGTGTTGAAGGGGATGTTGCCGATGAGCATGCCGAACCCGATGGGGACGAGCAGCATCGGCTCAAAGTTCTTCTTGATGGCGAGCCATATAAAGAACAAACCTACGGCGAGCATGACGAGATGCTGCCATGTGCAGTTGTAGAAGCCTGTAAACTCCCAGAACTGCCTCAGGTTGCTCAAAAGGAATTCGCCGAATGAAACGTCAGTCATGTTGAATGATGTTTATTGATTTATATTCGGAGAAACCTTATTCGAGAGTAACGATAACGGTGTTTTCGAGAACTGACTCACCGTCCTTGACGTTGATAGATGCGATCTTACCGTCGCGTCCGGCACGGATGGCATTTTCCATCTTCATAGCCTCAAGCACGGCAACGGTGTCGGCAGCCTTCACAGTGTCGCCAACCTTGACGCTGACCGAGAGAACCACGCCGGGGAGGGGTGCCTTGACAGCGTATCCGCCCGTAGGACCGGTAACGGGTTTTGCGATGATCTTCTCGCCCTCGGCAGTGCGGGGTGCCTTTGAAGCCTTGGGAGCGTTTGTGACCTTGACGGGTGCCGGGCTCTTGTGCTCGATTTCGACCTGATAGGGTGTGCCGTTGACTTCCACGGTTACAACGCCATGGTCAATATCGCCCACACCTACTTTGTAGTCGGTTCCGTTGATTTTGTATTTATATTCTTTCATTTTTTTGTCGGTTAAAAGAAATGGTGTGTGGAATTTCTCCTTTGTTCGCTGATTACTTCTGCGGCAGATGACGCATGCTGTAGATCTTGGAACTCCAAGGAGAGTAGGCGCGCTTGACCTTGTTGATTGTCAGAACGGCGGACTCGCGGTCGTGTGCGTCGAAGTGGTCGTGGAGAGCCATAGCGATAGCTGCAATAGCTTCCTCGCTGGCATCGGTGCCAAATGCGGGTTCAGTCTCAACCTCGGCAACAACAACAGCTTCTTCTTTCTTCTTGGCGGCGCGCTGGTTGATGGCGCTGATGAGCATGAAGCAGACGCAGAGAAGAGCGAGAGCAGAGAAGACGACACACATCGCCATGATTGTCATGGCGAAACCGTTGGCATCGCGCTGGGCAAATGTCTCGATCTTGGGGTTGGTGTCGCGGATAATGTTGCTTGAGCTGGGGGTGATGTAGTCACCGTCGGCACCCGAGTCGGTGCGGACAGTCCATGAGTCGACAGCGTCGGCTACACGGGCATAGGATGCACCGGCGGGAAGGGAAGCAGGTATTGTCACCGAGTCGATGAGGGTGATCTTGTCGGAGTCGTAGAGGCCGATCCAGTTGTCCTTTCCGGGTTCAAGGAGGAAGGATGTGTGGAATGTGCCTCTTGAGGGCATATTGTCGGCGAAGAACACCACGTGCTGTCTCTTGGGAATTTTTGTGTTGACATCACCCAGAGGTATAGCGTATTTGGTGGGATTCGCGGGGTCGTTTGTGATGTAGACGCTCGAGATTTCAAGCGGAGCAAACTTGGCATTGTAAAGCTCGATCCATCCCGAACGCTGCCCGAAATCGTCGACCAAGTTGCTGTCGTTCTGCACCATTACCTCGTTGATGAAGAGCGATCCGGTGCGTCCCTGCGCATTGCAGAGCGAAGCACCGGCTGCCACAGCAGCGAGGGCGAGAACCAATAGCTTTCTTTTCATGATTCTTGGCTTGTTGCGTGTGAAATGAGATGAACTGATTACAGAGGAATGTTGCCGTGTTTCTTAGCAGGATTTGTGACCTTCTTGGTAGCGAGCTGCTGAAGGGCGCGGATGATGCGGAAACGTGTGTTGCGGGGCTCGATAACGTCGTCGATGTAGCCGTACTTGGCTGCATTGTAGGGGTTGCAGAAGAGTTTGTTGTACTCTTTCTCCTTCTCGGCGAGAACGGCCTTGGGATCCTCGGCGTCCTTAGCTTCCTTGGCATAGAGAACCTCAACAGCACCTGCACCACCCATAACGGCGATCTCGGCAGTGGGCCATGCGTAGTTCATGTCGCCGCGGAGCTGCTTACAGCTCATCACGATGTGGCTGCCGCCGTAGCTCTTGCGGAGTGTGACTGTGATCTTGGGCACAGTTGCCTCACCGTAGGCGTAGAGGAGTTTCGCACCATGGAGAATGACGCCGTTGTATTCCTGACCTGTACCGGGGAGGAAGCCGGGAACGTCGACGAGCGACACGATGGGAATGTTGAAGGCATCGCAGAAACGGACGAAACGTGCAGCCTTGCGGGATGCGTTGGAGTCAAGAACTCCGGCGAGGTACTTGGGCTGGTTTGCCACGATGCCGACGGCCTGACCGTTGAAGCGTGCGAAGCCGATGATGATGTTCTTGGCGTAGTCGCGCTGGATTTCAAGGAACTCACCGTTGTCGATGATGGCACCGATAACCTCATACATGTCGTAGGGGCGGTTGGCTGCGTCGGGGATGATCTCGTTGAGAGAATCCTCAAGACGGTCGATAGGATCGGTGCAGACAGCCAACGGCGGCTCCTCGAGGTTGTTCTGAGGAATGTAGCTGAAGAGCTTGCGGATGATGCGGAGAGCGTCCTCGCCGTCTTCGGCAGCGAAGTGTGCGACGCCGCTCTTTGATGAGTGAACTTCGGCACCACCGAGAGCGTCCTGAGTCACGTCTTCGCCGGTTACGGTCTTTACAACCTTGGGACCGGTGAGGAACATGTAGGAGATGCCCTTGGTCATGATGGTGAAGTCGGTGAGCGCGGGTGAATAAACCGCACCACCTGCGCAGGGGCCGAGGATACCGGAGATCTGGGGAATCACACCAGAAGCAAGGATGTTGCGCTGGAAAATCTCAGCGTAGCCGGCGAGGGCGTTGATACCCTCCTGAATGCGGGCACCACCCGAGTCGTTGAGGCCGATCACGGGAGCTCCCATCTTCATGGCCATGTCCATGATCTTGCAGATCTTGAGTGCCATAGTCTCGGAGAGTGATCCGCCGAAGACGGTGAAGTCCTGAGCGAATACATAGACGAGGCGGCCGTCGATCGTTCCGTAGCCGGTTACAACACCGTCGCCGAGGAAGGACTTTTTGTCCATGCCGAAGTTGGTGGAACGATGGCGCGCAAACATGTCGATCTCCTCAAACGAACCCTCGTCGAGGAGCTGTGCGATGCGCTCGCGTGCGGTGTATTTTCCGCGCTCGTGCTGCTTGTCGATGGCTTTCTGGCCACCTCCGAGCCGGGCTTGGTTGCGGAGCTCGATAAGCTCCTGTACCTTTTCAAGCTGACTGCTCATAGATATCTTATTGTGTTTTGTAGATGCGTGTTTAGGTAAAAAGGATTATTTCTGCTT
>CAYSKE010000093.1:0-8243 GCA_964431465.1 uncultured Muribaculaceae bacterium
AGCCCGTGAAACGGGCGTCACAACCTTAGCACCGGGTGACCGCAGGGAACCCGGTGTAGATTGCAACAAAACAAGAGCTGTGGAGCTGCGACACAACTCCTCCCCTCTCATCCCATGGAGCGTCAGCCTTCCATCCTGCCCCCCCCTCCGAGTCTCCGCGTTATCCGCGCCCTCCGAGTGCTCTTATCCCCCAAAAAAAGATGGCCCCTCACGAGGCCATCTTTCTTTTACTTCTCATTCTTGAGCCAGCGGTCGAGCCAGCGGAAGAACACCCGTTGCCAGAGCACCGCATTCTGCGGTTTCAGGATCCAGTGATTTTCGTCGGGGAAGATCACCATTTCTGCCGGGATACCGCGCAGGCGGGCAGCGTTAAACGCCATCTCACCCTGCGACGAGAGTATGCGGTAGTCATGTTCGCCATGAGTGATGAGGATAGGCGACGTCCACTGATCCACAAACTTATGGGGCGAAGTGGCGAAAGTGCGCTGAGCCGTTGTGTTGCTCTTGTCCCAGAACGGGCCGCCGAGGTCCCAGTTTGCAAAGAAAAGTTCCTCCGTCTCAAGATACTGCGCTTCGAGGTTGAATATACCCGCGTGAGCTATCAGGCAGGCGAAGCGGTTGTCATGGTGACCGGCGAGCCAGTACACCGAGAAGCCGCCATACGAAGCACCAACTGCACCGATGTGGTCACCGTCCACGTATGCCTCCTTCTTCATGTAGTCCACTGCGCTCAGATAGTCACGCATGTTCTGGCCACCGTAATCGCCCGAGATCTGCGCGTTCCACTCTGTGCCGAAGCCCGGCAGACCGCGACGGTTGGGAGCGATCACAATGTAGCCCTGCGAAGCCATCAGCGACAGATTCCAGCGGTAGCTCCAGAACTGGCTGACAGCCGACTGCGGGCCCCCCTGACAGTAAAGTATCGCCGGATACTTCTTGCTCGGGTCAAAGTTGGGCGGATACACGACCCAAGTCGTGATCTCCTTTCCGTCGGTAGCCGGTATCATCCGCTTCTCCACGGTGGGCATATCCACCTGGGTCAGTACGTCGGCATTGATCTCGGTCAGACGCGTCGGTGTGCCGTCGGCAGCGATGCGGTAGAGATCATTGGGAGCGGTGAGCGAGTGGGCGAGTGCCAGCACTGAGCCGTCGGCCATAGGCACGATACCCTCGTAGTCACACACACCCTCGGCAACCGTCCTCACCTCCTTAGTGTCGAGCGCGATGTTGAAGATAGGCTTCACGCCACCCTTGTAAGCGAGGAAATAGATCGACTTGCTGTCCGCAGCCCACTGTATATCATCCACCGTGTAGTCCCACTCGGCGGTTATGTCGCTCTTCGTGCCCGTTGCGATGTCGAGCACCATGATGCGGTTCTTGTCGCTTTCATATCCGTCATGCTCCATGCTCAGCCAGGCGAGTTTTGCCCCGTCGGGCGAGAACACCGGATTGGTGTCGTAGCCGTTGTTACCCTCGGTCAGACATACGGTCGTTCCCGCAGCGATGTCAAACTGATAGAGATTCGAGTTGGTCGACAGTGCATACTCCTGACCTTTTGACTTTTTCGACACATACACGATACCCTTCGAATCGGGCGTCCACGCTATGCTCTCGATGCCGCCGAAAGGTTTTACTGGAGCCTCAAACGGCTCATCACCCATCACATCCTTAGCTTCGCCGCAGTAACCCTTTTCAAGGTCGATGTCTGCGATAAAGGGGTGAGGAATTTCCGTCACCCATTCATCCCAGTGCTTGTACATCAGATCGTCGATGATGCGCCCCGTGGCTTTCGGCAGGTCGGGATACACGTCCTGTGCTGTGCGGGCGTATTTCACCGGCGAGATCATCACGATGCGGTTCTGATCCGGCGAGATGCGGAAACCGTCGACTCCCGCTTCCACATTGGTCAGCTGCTTGCGCGCGCTGCCGTCGGCGTTCATTATCCACACCTGTCCTTTGCCTGACTCGGACGAGAGGAAAGCGATGCGCTTTCCACCATCGATCCACACCGCGTTGCTTTCGCTTTTCGGGGTGGCGGTGATGCGGGTTATCTCTCCGCCGTTGGCGGGGATAGTGTATAGGCAGGCGTTGGAGCGGTTCTGCTCAAGACTCTCGTATGCCACGCTGTAGAGCACCGTCGTGCCGTCGGGCGACAGCGTCGGCGAGCTCAGTCTTCCGAGTGCCCCCATCGCTTCTACCGTGAAGATGCGCGAGGTTGCCTTGAAATCGGTTTTGTCGATCATCGGAGCATCGGCATTGTTGTCAGTGGCAGTGCCGTTGCCTCCGCAGGCCACTGTCAGGGGCAGGAGTGCTGCTGACATGATGATATGGCTGTATTTCATTGGATTCTTGTAATTTTCGTTGTAGATGATCAGTTGAGACCATATTTGCGGAGCACGGCGCCCACCTGAGGCTCATGACCGCGGAAACGCACATAGAGCGTCATCGGATCCTCGCTACCGCCCGGCTCAAGCACGTTCTTGCGGAACGAAGCTGCAGTCTCGGGATCGAAGATACCCTTTTCCTTAAACATCTCGTAACCGTCACAGTCAAGCACTTCAGCCCACATGTAGGTGTAGTAGCCCGATGCGTAACCGTCGCTGCCGAAGATATGCTTGAAATAGGGCGAGCGGTAGCGGTAGGTGAGCTCTTTCGGAAGGTTGAGGCGGTTCCCCACTTCATTCTCAAATCCTTCGATGTCGATTGTCTCACCCTCGGCAGGATTTACGTGACCGTAGGCGAGGTCGAGAAGAGCGGCACTCACGCGCTCGGCCATGTCAAAGCCGGCGCGATGGGTCGAGGCAGCCTCCATCTTGTTTATCAGGCTGTCGGGGATAACCTCGCCCGTCTGGTAGTGGTGGGCGTAGAGAGGCAGGAATTCGCGCTCAAAAGCCCAGTGCTCATGTATCTGCGAGGGGAGCTCCACAAAGTCGCGGTCAACCGAGGTGCCGCTCTGACCTTTGTAGCGGGCGGTGGTCAGCATTCCGTGCAGACCGTGGCCAAACTCATGGAACATCGTGTTAACCTCGTCGAGTGAGAGCAGCGAAGGCTGGTCGGCTGTCGGACGCGAGAAGTTACCCACGTTGTAGACGATCGGGCGTACCTCATTGCCATTCTCGTCGATGTATTCCAGAGAGAAGTTCGACATCCATGCGCCCTGACGTTTCGACGGACGGGTGAAGTAGTCGGTGTAGAACACTGCAAGATGCTTGCCGTCGGCATCGCGGAGGTCATACACCTTCACGTCCGGGTGATACTTCGGTGCATCGGGCAGCTCCGTCGCTGTCACGCCATAGAGCTTGTTGGCAAGCTGGAAAATACCGTTGCGCACCGAATCCACATGGAAATAGGGGCGCGTGGCATCCTCCGAGAAATCATATTTATCCTGACGCACCTTCTCGGCGTAGTAGTAATAGTCCCACGGCTCGATCTTGAAGTTGCCACCCTCGCGGTCAACGATTGCCTGCATCTCTGCAACCTCTTCACCCACACGCTTCAGGGCCGGAGTCCAGAGCTGCATGAGCAGATTCTCCGCAGCCTCGGGAGTCTTGGCCATCACATTGTCGGTCATGTAGGCTGCGTAGTCGGGGAAACCGAGCAGTTTTGCTTTCTGTGAGCGGGCTTTCAGTATGTCGTTGATCACCGGACGGTTGTCAGTGTCGCCCGACGATGCGAGCGTTGTGTAGCCCTTATACATCTGTTCGCGCAGATCGCGGTTGTCGGCATACTGCAGAAGCGGCAGGCGGCTCGGAGCGTGCAGCGTGAACACCCACTTCCCTTCGCCGTAGCCGCGCGTGGCAGCTTCCTCGGCGGCCACTGCGATGCTCGATGCGGGCAGTCCGCTTAGGCGTGCCTCATCGTCCACTACGATTTCAAATGCGTTGGTGGCCGCGAGCAGATTCTTGTTGTAGATGTTGTAGTAGTCGGTCAGCTTTGAATTGATATCCTTCAGAGCCTGTTTGTCGGAGTCGTTGAGCAGAGCGCCATTGCGCGCGAAAGTGCGGTAGAGATCCGTCACCATGCGCTTCTCGGGAGTGCCGAGATTGAGCGAGTCGAGATTGTCATATATCGCTTTGACGCGCTGAAAAAGAGCGTCGTTCATGTATATGGCATCTGAGTGAGCCGACAGCATCGGGTAGATCTTGTCGCTCAGTTCCATCAGCTCAGGGGTATTGTCTGCCTCGTCGAGCGCACTGAATATAAGGGTCGTGCGGGTCAGCAGATCGCTTGAATTGTCCAGAGCGAGCACCGTGTTCTCAAATGTCGGAGCCTCCGGGTTGTTGATGATTGCATCGACTGCGGCTTGCTGTTGGGCGATACCAAGCTCCACGGCCGGAAGATAGTCCTCGTAGGCTATCTGGTCAAACGGGGGCATCTCATATTCCGTGCCGAAAGTCTCGGCTGTTAGCGGATTCTGCCTGTCGGCGTGGCTGCACGAAGCCAGCGCGAGAGAGGCGGCTGCGGTAAGTGTCAAAACGTAGCGCATTGAGTGAATGATTGAAATATGTCTGATTTTATTTGTCGGAAAACGATTAATGTACGGGGATCTTCTCCACACGGCGCACGTGGCGTCCACCCTCAAAGTCGGTTGTGAGGAAAATATCCACGATCTTCAGTGCATCCACGCTGTCGATGAAGCGGGCCGGGAGCACGAGCACATTGGCGTTGTTGTGCTGGCGTGCCAGAGCGGCAAGCTCCTCTTTCCAGCATATTGCGGCGCGTATTCCCTGATGCTTGTTGAGAGTCATGGCGATGCCGTTGCCGCTCCCGCAGAGGGCGATCGCGCGGGTGTGCACACCCTTCTCCACTGCTTCGGCACACGGATGCGCGAAGTCAGGATAGTCACACGACTCGGTCGAATATGTGCCGTAGTCATGGCATTTTATACCCTTTGCTTCCAGATACCCTTCGATGATTTTCTTCATCTCATATCCGGCGTGATCGCTGCATAATCCTATTGTTTCCATTGAAGTATAAAGCTATCGTTATTTTATTTCTGTTTCTTCCGAGTTGTGTATCGGTGGCACCTCATTCATTATCGGCTCTGTACCCGGCAGATGCCTCTCTTTTTTCTTATGCCCCGACAGGTTGAGTGTGTAAGTCACCGTGAATGCGCCGCTTATGGCACTCGTCCGTGTGCCGTAGCCCGGTATATACCACGGATTGCCGTGAGGCGTCTTGCTTTCGTGGAGTATCGAGTGATAGCTGAACGACCATCCCACATACACCGGACCCGCTATTCTCACTCTCAGGTTGAAGAGTATCGCGAAATATCCCGCTGTGACGTGTTGCGACGGTATGCTTATCACGTCGCTCTCACCCCAGTACGATGATCCTGTGCTGGTTGCCTCCACCGAGTAGCTGAACGGAGAGAAACCGTAGCGTATTCCCGCCATAGCCATGTAGTCGGGCGACGAGTTGTAGAGGAAATTGTAGTTCATTCCTATGCGGAAGTAAGGCGCGAGCGGCGAGCGGTAGCGGTAATTGTTACCGTCGGGAGTGTTGTCGGCCTGCCCCAGACCCAGCTCAAAGACCGGGATATAGCGGTTGTGCATGTTGAACTCTCCGCTGAATTCCACAAGTCCGTATTTTTGACCCAGCACGCGCATGATCGGATCCCACACATTCACGCCTATCGACGCCGAGTACACGAGCGGATATTTCATCGGTGGCACCACCGGCATTTTGGTCGAGTCCACCACCTCTTTACCTGTCACCGTGTCCACGAGTATGATGTTTCCATGCGCGTCAGTCTTCTCCACGATATTGGTGCGGTCAAGCGTGTCAGCGGGCAGTTTCTTGTTGATGTGCTGTGTGCGCGTCGCCGGATTTTCCACTGGAGTTATGCGCCTTTGCGCCGAGGCTGTCAGCGACAGCACCCCGAGCAACACTGCTATGATGGCTTTCACTGTTCTCATAACTCCTCTGCTGTGCGGAAAAACACCTTTATGCGCTCCATGTCCATGTTGTTGACCAGAGAGTCGGTGATAGCCACCGAGTCGATGAGATGCCGCGTGTAGTTGATCGACTTGATGTCATAGATGAACATTGCCCCGCAGTCGGCCGAAGCGAAATAGGCCGTCGAAGTGTAGTCAAATGTTATCGTGTCGACAAGTTGGGGAAAATCAAGCCCCTTGCTCACATACTTGATGAAGTAGGTTGTCGACGGCTTTTCCGCCCTGAAAGGCAGGTAGAGGCTCGACGTGCGCGCTCCCGAGTCCACAAGCAGTGAGTCATGCGGTGCTCCCACGCCCCCTATGAGCAGAGAGTCGATTGTCACTTGGCTTCCCGTCGACGATGAGTAGAACCCCGCGAGCGGGATCGAGCTGCGCAGGTCGGTGCACCCTATGTCGTTGCACGACTCCACAGCAATCGTCAGGGCGGCTGCCGCAGTGGCGGCTATTATCGGCAGCAGGCGTAATTTGTTGAACCTTCCTGATTTCATTTCGCTTCGTCGTTGGCGGTTGTTTGAGGCTTGATTTCCTCCGAGACTTCATAGTGGTTGCGACCCGGTGCGTTGCGCACTATCAGCTCGCCGATAAATCCCGTGAGAAACAGTTGAGTGCCGAGAATCATCATCACCAGTGAGATGAAGAAGTAGGGCGAGTCGGTCACGAGTATGTAAGGCCGGCCATGCCACATGTTGTAGAGCTTTGTCCCCCCCACCACTATCACCGCGATGAATCCCAGTATGAACATCAGTGATCCGAGCAGCCCGAAGAAATGCATCGGCTTTACTCCGAACTTGTTGGTGAACCAGAGCGTCGCCAGATCGAGATAACCGTTCACAAACCGGTCCAGCCCGAACTTAGTCTTGCCATACTTCCGCGCCTGATGTATCACAACCTTCTCACCTATGCGGGTGAATCCCGCATTCTTGGCCAGATAAGGGATGTAGCGGTGCATGTCGCCGTACACATCGATATGCTTCACCACCTCGCTCCTGTAGGCTTTAAGACCGCAGTTGAAGTCGTGCAGATTGTGTATGCCGCTCACTTTGCGGGCTGTAGCATTGAACAGCTTTGTCGGGATAGTTTTCGACAGAGGATCATAGCGTTTTTTCTTCCACCCCGACACAAGATCATACCCCTCCTCGGTGATCATGCGGTAAAGTTCCGGAATTTCATCCGGGCTGTCCTGAAGATCGGCATCCATCGTGATGACCACCTTGCCGCGGGCTTGGCGGAAGCCGGTGTTTAGTGCGGGCGACTTACCGTAGTTACGTCGGAAGCACACGCCTCCCACTTCGCCGTTATCGCGGCTCAGTCGCTCGATCACACTCCACGACTCATCGGTCGAGCCATCATTGACGAAGATTATCTCATAGCTGAAACCATGTTCGTCCATCACGCGCTTTATCCATGCGTGGAGTTCTGGCAGTGATTCCGCTTCATTGAAAAGCGGAACGACGACCGATATATCGGGGCGGGTTGTATCTTGTGACATGATGTTGTTCAGCAGAAAAGAGTTTATTGTGGATTTCCGCCGCGCCCTACCACGCGACGGGCTCTGGCGGCAAGGGCGGCAAGCATACTGAGCAGCGACCCCGAGAACACTCCGAGCCATATCGACTCCACAGCGACGCTTATGGCTGAGGGAAACACATTCTCGTCAAGCATCGTGTGAAACACACGCGCTATTTCCTGCCCCTGCGGGTTGTCGGGCATCGAGTCGTAGAACTCGGCGATATGCGCCACCGTCTCACGCATGAAATCAGGCTCGATCCACCGCATGAAGCAGTACATGAACATCGCCAGTATCAGACTTCCGCAGAAAAAAGTGACTATCCCCTGCATCCAGAGCGATGAGAAGAGAGTCAGACCGTTATCGCGGATATATGACCGACGGAGCAGAAAGAAGGTCAGCAGCGGCACGCCGCCGAGCATCAGTATCGGAGTGAGATCCGAGGCCAGAGTGTAACGAAACGACTGGCTCCCTGTAAAAAACACTGCCACAAGCAGTATGCCCATCAGGAGGCCGTCATCGGCTCCCCGGCGGAACGGGCTTTTCGCTTTGATGGATTCAGTTACGTCGTTATGCATCATCTGTCTCGGGTTGCAATGTTTTGCAATAGACAAAGATAAGCACAAAAAACCGGTTAACGATGGTTAAATGACCTCAAATTTGCAACACACCGCAAAAGCTGCTGTAGCCACGCGCTGTCTCCGAACGAACGCTCAATAGAAAAGTAGGGACGCACGGCTCGTGCGTCCTCCTGATTATCAGCGTGCAAAGCACGCGGC
>CAYSKE010000094.1:0-2743 GCA_964431465.1 uncultured Muribaculaceae bacterium
AAAAAAATGGCACCGAGAAATGGGGTAAAAGGTAAAAAAATGGCATCACGGTGGGCAAAAAGAATGCCCGGCTATGCCTGAAGTGGGATGGCCGGGCAAATTATAACTACACTTGAGAGGATCGCTCGGAGCGACTTAAAGGGAGGGGTTATTTGATTGTGATGGGGTTGGGGCCGGTGAAGGTCATCTTCACGGGTTTGATGAAGCCGTCTTTGTCGAACTCAAGTTTGTCGATGCAGGTGGCGCGCTCGTTGTGATGGGTGCGGTCGAGCGGGCGGCGGTGATAGACGATGTAGTAATCTTCGGTGCCGGGAATCTGGATGACCGAATGGTGTCCTGCGCCGGTAGCTATCTCGGGATCCTGCTGAAGGATGGTGCCGATGCGTTCAAACGGGCCGAGGGGGGAGTCGGCTATTGCATAAGCCACGCGGTAGTTGGGGCCTGTCCAGCCGCCTTCTGACCACATGAAGTAATATTTGCCGTTGCGCTTGAGCATGAAGGGGCCTTCGACGTAGTCCTTGGGGGTGACTTCCTTGTAGGTGTCGCCGTCGTCGAATTTGCCGACTGACACAAGGTCGTCGTTGAGCTTGACAACATTGCAGTGTCCCCAGCCGCCGTAGTACATGTAGTACTGGCCGTCGTCGTCGAGAAACACAAACTGGTCGATCGGTTGCGCACCGTTGACGATCTCGCCGATAAGCGGCTTGCCTATGGCATCTTTGAACGGGCCTTCGGGACGATCGGAAACGGCAACACCTATGCCGCCTACCTCGTCGTTGTTCTTGATATCGTTGCCGCCGAAGTAAAGGTAGAATTTATCGCCTTTCTTTACTATCGCGGGAGCCCACAGGGCGTATTTGACCCAAGGCACATCCTTGATGTGGAGAATCTCGGGGTGCTTCGTCCAGTTGACCAGATCGGGGGAGGAGAATGCATCGAAATGCGTCTGAAGCACAAATTCGCCCACGTTGCGGTCGAACTTGCGGTCAAGGTCGGCTTTGTATTTCTCTTTATCTTCTCCATAGTGACGTGACAGGGTGGGGTAGATCCACACTTCTTTTCCGATGACTATGCCTTCGGGGTCGGCATACCATCCGGGGAAGACCGGATTGACAGCTCCCGCTCCGAGGGCAATGGCAGCTGACATGACAAGAAATGCTGATTTCAGTTTTTTCTTCATTGTTTTTTCTTTTGGCATTGTTTTTGCAAATATACGAAATGTAAAGAAAATACGAGGAAAACGCACATCGCCTGTCACGGACTGCCAAATTCTGCCATCGTCTGTCATGCAGCGTCATTGAGTCATGACATCACCGCTCATCGGGGATGCCCGCACATGCAGGTGCAACAGATTGTTACGGGCTTGATTTCGTTTCGTAAATTCTTAATCAGCACTATGAAGAAAAAGTTAAAAAAGAAAAATTGTAAAAAATAAAGCTTATGATGTAAGTAGTTGAAAATCAAATAGATTACCCCCCCCTAAAGGTCGTTGTAACTTACGAAACATAATCAACTGATGTTAAAACATTTGTTGCATCGAAAAAATGTTAGTAACTTGCGCCGTCTTTTGACACAAATTGTGTCTTTCTTGGTTGAATATACACTCAAATCATACCAATCATTTACCAACTATGCCGAAGAATCTAATTAAGGTTCTTGCATGCGGAATGCTGGCAGCCGGCGGTACATTTGCCGTTCATGCCCAGACACCCGTCAATGCAAACCAACAAGTCTCAGCATGCACCGGTACAGTGGTGGACTCTGAAGGTGAGCCTATCATCGGTGCATCCGTTCTGGTCGTTGGCACAACATTAGGTGCCGCTACTGACTTTGACGGAAATTTCTCAATCCCCAATGTAAAAGCGGGCAGTACTCTCCACATCACCAGCGTCGGCTTCTCGGCTGTTGACGTGAAATGGAACGGAACTCCCCTTCATGTAACCCTCAGCGAGGACGCGAAACTTCTCGACGAGGTTGTGGCCATCGGTTATGGCACACAGAAAAAGGCTGACCTCACAGGTGCAGTGGGCGTTGTCAGCGTAAACGATGCGAAGAAGCTCCCGCAGACCGATATCGCATCAATGCTTCAGGGTCAGGTGCCGGGTGTGTCGGTGCAGACCTCTTCTCAGCCCGGTGCTACCGCCAATGTGCGCATCCGCGGTATCTCTTCGTTTAATAACGTGGGCCCGCTCTATGTGATCGACGGTCTCATCGTGAACGATGCAAGCAACATCAACCCGAATGAAATCGAGACCATGCAGGTGCTCAAGGACGCATCGGCCGCAGCCATCTACGGTGCCCGCGGTGCAAACGGTGTGATCCTCATCACTACCAAGCATGGTAAGGCCGGCAAGCCGACTCTCGACATCACTGCCAACTACTCATGGCAGCAGATGCCCAGCAAGATCGAGATGATGGACGCCAACCAGTACATGAAGTACAATGAGCTTGGCTACATCAACGCTCAGATCGCATGGCCTGCAGCAGCAAACGGCATCACAGCCGGATCGACAATCGCCAATACTGACTGGCAGAAGGCTGTGTTCCAGACCGGTTTCACTCAGGACTACAACCTTATGTACACTCAGGGTTCGGAGAGCGTGCGCAATGCTATCGGCGGCGGCTATCTGGATCAGGAGGGTGTGATCGCCGGCCCGAAGTACAAGCGTGCCACATTCCGCGTGAACACCGACGCTACATACGGTATCCTCACTGTGGGTGAGAACGCTACGTTCTACTACAC
>CAYSKE010000094.1:2843-6519 GCA_964431465.1 uncultured Muribaculaceae bacterium
CCGACGCTACATACGGTATCCTCACTGTGGGTGAGAACGCTACGTTCTACTACACTGAGGCTACTCCCTGGCAGGGCGGCTCATTTGCAGGCGCACTCCAGACTCCGGCTGTCACTCCCGTCTATGACGAGGCAAATGTGGGTGGCTATGGTCACGGTAGCTCTGCATTCCCTCACTACATCACCAACCCGGTGGGTAATCAGGCATCGGTTGAAGGTCGCAACACTTCTTACCGCTTGATCGGCAATATCTTTGCTGAGCTGAAGTTCCTCAAACACTTCACTTATAAGTTCAACATGGGTATCGATGCCAACTGGTACCGCGGTAAATCTCTCAGCCACTACTGGTCACTCCGCACCAATGATGATACCTCGCACAAGGATCTTCTCTCGGAATCGGCCAACAGCCGCTCGACTCTTCTTATTGAGAACACCCTCACATGGAATCAGTCGTTTGACAAGCACAATATCACAGCTCTCGTCGGTTTCACCGCAGAGGATGTGAACTGGCATAACCTGAGCGCAAGCATCTATGACCAGCAGTATGACGGTCTGGCACAGATCACGCTCGGTACTACCCAGAACAACATGAACGGCAGTCAGGAGCAGCGCCGCATGGCATCGTGGCTCGGTCGTGTTGACTACAACTACGATTCACGCTACTACCTGCAGGTGAACTTCCGTTCGGATGCCTGCTCGAAGTTCGGTCTCGCAAACCGTCGCGGTAACTTCCCGTCGTTCTCAGCCGGTTGGCGTCCGACTCAGGAAGGTTTCTGGAATGATCTCGCAGTTTCGCACGTGATCAACAACCTGAAACTCCGTGGCAGCTGGGGTAAGATCGGTGACATGCAGTCGCTCGGTAACTACTCCTATCAGTCGACAGTATCTTCCTACCAGCCTCTCATCGGTCTCAACAACATGTGGAACTGGTATGGTATCCTCAATGACAAGATCGTTCCGGGTGCCCTTGCTACTACCCGCGTGAACAACAACCTGAAGTGGGAGACCAAGACAACTGCTAACGTTGGTCTTGACTTCGAGCTCCTCAACAGCCGACTCACCGGTAGCTTCGAGTGGTTTACTTCGACAACTTCCGATCTTCTCTACAACATCAACACTGCAGCAGCAACCGGTACGACCAGCCTCTGGACCAACTACGGTAAGATGCGCAACAGCGGTGTGGAGTTCAACGTGCTGTGGCGCGACAATGCAGGTGAGTTCACTTACTCAATCGGCGCAAACATCGCTACCGTGCGCAACAAGGTGCTCCGTCTCGGTACAACCGACCTCTATGACGCCGGTTCGAGCCGCACTCAGGTGGGCGAGTCGATCAGTAACTTCTATCTGATCCCGATGGACGGTATCTTCCAGTCGAAGGATGAGGTTTACGCTCACACTACTACTCTTGCCAATGGCAACACTGTTGTCATCCAGCCCACCGCCGAGGCCGGCGACATCCGTTATGTCGACACCAACGGCGACGGCCAGATCACTCAGGACGACCGCGTGTATGCAGGTTCGCCGCTTCCGAAGTTTGAGGCCGGCCTTACCGCATCGCTCGAGTGGCGTGGCATTGACTTCAGCATGATGTGGACTTCGCGCTACGGCAACAAGATCTACAACTCGACCCGCTCAGGTATCCTTGCAACTTATGTGAACAGCATGCCTGCCGACTACAAGCCTTGGACATGGGACGCTCCCTCTAACGAGGATCCCCGCATGTATGCCAACGCTTCAAACAATACTCTGGCCAACACTGACCGCTTCCTTGAGAACGGTTCGTTCCTGCGCCTGAAGAACTTGAATCTCGGCTACAGCATACCTCAGAGCATCTCCAAGCGTTTCGGCGTACAGCGTCTGCGCATGTATGTGAGCGCTCAGAACCTCTGGACCATCACCAAGTACAAGGGTTACGATCCCGAGTTTGCTTCGGGCAATGTATTCTCTCAGGGTTACGACGGTGGCGCATTCCCCAATACCCGCCAGTACAACGTAGGCCTTCAGGTACAGTTCTAATCAACCCCCAATCATTGATTAAAGATTATATAGAATTATCATGAAAAAAAATATATTGAAGGCACTTGCCGGCGTGCTTCTTCTCTCCGGGGCATCCTCCTGCGGCAACGACTGGTTGTCGCTCTCGGATCCCAATCACTTCACCGCCGACCAGTACTGGCAGACCGAGGATGACTTCGAGTCGGGTCTCGCAGCCGCTTACCGCTATCAGCGTCAGAGCGAGGGTGGATTTGCCCGCTGGTATCACCAGCTGATGATCCTGCGTAGTGACGAGGGCTACTCCACATCGCCCAACACGACTATCGCTTCTTACGGTAACTTCCTTCACGATCCCTATATCGCCAAGAATGAAGCTGCTTACTACAGCCCGTGGCGTGACGCATACACTCAGATCTTCTATGCCAACCAGGTGCTCGACGCTCTGAACAACACCGGAAGCTCGGTTCTCACCGATGCCCGCATCAAGGAGATACGTGGTCAGGTTCTCTTCATCCGCGCAAGCGCCTACTGGTGGATGGCTTCGCTCTACGGCAAAACCGTGAAGCAGACAACCGCAGCAAGCTCTGACGGTCTCGGCGAGGGCTTCATGACTCAGTATGAGGGTTACCACTTCGCTCTTGCAGATCTTGAGGAGGCAGTGACACTTCTTCCCGCTACATGGCCCGCTGCTGAGCTCGGCCGAATGACGAAGGGTGCATGCTACGGTCTGATGTGCCGTCTGAACATGCAGCTCGCCGGTATGGTGAAGCGTCCGGCTTCGATCGATCCCGACGCTGCCAGCCATGCAAGCGAGGAGGCCGGTTACTGGCAGGCTGCCAAGAAGAATTGCGAGGATCTTTTCGCTCTCGGTCTCTACAACCTTGTTCCCAACTACGTAGACAACTTTACAAGCCTCAACGAGTTTAACTCGGAGTCGGTGTGGGAGCTTCCCTATAAGTACACCGGTACTAACGCCTATGTGGGTGACTACTCCGGTTTCCATCGTCCTCAGTATGCCGGTCTCTACATGGCATCGTCGGGTGGCGGTGCATGGGATGACGTTTCGGCACGCGAGTGGGTTCTCGATGAGTTTGACAAGGAGAAGGATAAGGATGGCAACACGGATATCCGCAAGCACTACACTCTCTTCTTCGACGATCCCTATGATCCTACCGAGATTCTCTATCATGGTAAGACCTGGAAGGAGCTTGATGAGATCAACCACTTCAACAAGAAGTGCTACTGGCGCAAGTACACTCAGCCCGACAGCAAGACCGGTTATACCGAGCGCTATTCGAGCGATGTCAACTGCCGCATGATCCGTCTCGCCGAGGTTTATCTCAACTACGCCGAGATCATGAACGAGCTCAACGATCGCACTACTGCAGTTGAGTATATCAACAAGGTGCGTCGCCGCGCCAACATGGCTGACCTGAGCGCATCGTCGTTTGCAAGCCGCGATCAGCTTCTCAATCAGCTCAAGCATGAGCGCATCATGGAGCTTGCTTCGGAGTGCCTGCGCTGGCCGGACCTCGACCGCTGGGGTGACCTCTACACTCAGCAGGGTATCAATGAGATCGCCGAGCGCGACCCCGACTTCCAGACATTCACTCTCGGCAAGTCGAACCTCTATCCTATTCCTCAGCGTGAGATCGACTACTATCCCGGTCTGACCCAGAACC
>CAYSKE010000094.1:6619-8141 GCA_964431465.1 uncultured Muribaculaceae bacterium
CTCTATCCTATTCCTCAGCGTGAGATCGACTACTATCCCGGTCTGACCCAGAACCCCAACTATTAATTTCACTTTCAGCTTAGACATACCATAATGAAAAAGATTATATTCATAGCTGCAGCAGGGGTGCTCAGCACGCTGCAGATCGGTCTCACCGGCTGTACGGATATGGATGGCGACGGCATCGACTCGATCGAGTGGGCCGGTTCGACCAATCCCGAGTCAACCAGCTACCGCAACCCGGTGTGGGAGCCTTCGCTCGAAGGTGGAACGGTGGTTGTGACTCCGACCAACTTCGTTGCTATCGGCGGCGAGACCCAGTGGGCAGTGGGCGTTGACTACTGCTGCCCGACTATCCTCTCGACCAACATGATGCAGTGGACGACCAACCAGCAGAACGCTTTTTCGGCTGCCAACCGTCCCGCATGGATCACGGGTCGCATCAACTCGGTTTCGGCTGACTACATCACCGAGACAACCACGGTGGATATTCCCACTCCCAAGCCCCGCGTGGATGCCGACGGCAATCCTGTCTTTAACGCAGACAGCGTGGCTATCGTGGATACCGTGCTTGTGACTGAGGATCGCGTGGCTTCGCGCTACTTCATGCTCTACAGCACCGACAAGGATAACGCGATCGGTGTGGCAAGCGCTGCCAACGCTCAGGGTCCGTACGTTGATCACGGCTGCATCCTGAAGGCTTCGGATCTCGGCGCAAGCTCGCTTAATGATCCTTTCCTCGTGGCTTATGACAAGGATGAGATCTATATGGGTTACACTACTTCGGATGGCTCCTACGTCCGCAAGATCGAGTTCCCGTTCACGGTGAATCCCACTACTTTTGCCATGTCGATCAACACTTCGGGTCTTCCCACTCTCGGCGACGCAGTGAAGGTTTCTTCGGCTTCGTTCAGCAATATCGCTCTCTTCCGCGACGCTGACGGTAACTACATGATCTTCGGTGATGTCAACGGTGGTGTGAACTACGCAGTGGCTTCGGCTCCGACCGGCCCTTACGGATCGCTTCTCAGCAGCAATGGCGACACCTTCATCGAGGGTGGCAACGGCTACGAGAATCCGAGCAACGTAATGCGTGTTGTGGCTTCGAGCAACGGTAACTACTACGTGGCTTACAACGCTACGAAGACCGAGACTCCCGTGATGCCTTCGGGCTACGCTCGTCAGCCGATGATGCTCAATCCGTTCAAGATCTCGGGCGGTAAGGTTTCCTCAGCCATCACAGTGAATGAGGGCTGGACTTCACCCCGTTTCGCGAAATAAAATTGCCTGCCTTCCGGTGACTGGTTGATACACCGGACGATCCAGAGCAGTTTCAGTGGCCTTCCCGATCACACGTAAAAGTGTGGCGGGAAGGCTTTTTTTGTGTCAGATGAGGTGGTTCGTCCCCGCCGGGGACGTGTTTTAATAGACGGGTGGTGCCCCCGGGCACAAGTGCCCGGGGTTAACAAGATGTTCGGCCTCCGGCCGAAGGGGAGGCGTCAGAGGGGGAGGGGGGACGCTC
>CAYSKE010000095.1:0-8134 GCA_964431465.1 uncultured Muribaculaceae bacterium
GGTGGAGGTTGGGATGAGTCTTCGATAACCGATTGATTCTAACGCTTATTTGCGGTCTTTCACACTCCTGACAGCGTTGCTGCTCGATGTGGTGGCCGGTTTGCTGCCACGTGTTCTGCTTGACCGGCGGCTTTGTCCCGCATCTCTTTTCACCGATGATTTTTTTGTGTCAAGGTTTTCTTTGGCTTGGCGCGCCTCTTGCAGCTCCTCGCGGCTTGGAGTCCACAGAGCCTTGTCGAAACCGGCCAGACGGTTATGAATGCTGTCGGAGGCTTGTTTTCTTGCTGCCTCGTCAGGATAGAGCTGTGCCATCGATTTGTTTCTCACATTGCGGGTCTTGTAAATATCCCCCTCATAAAGCCCTAACGTGAAGAAGTCATTGTAGGTGTATTTTGGCGTATTGTCGCTATCATCGACAAATATCATTGCCTCTGAAAGATAGGGGCGCAGGTCATCCATCTCGACCCAAAACATCGGGTATTTGAGCTCGTCACCGAATTCTCCGGTCTGATGTAGCACGGGGCAGAGTGCGAGCACGCGATGGGCCGTGTGACTCTTCACGTTATCAAATTCCCATTGCTCAAGCACATAGTACGACATCACGTCAGCTGCCGGCACATCGTCATCCTCAATTACAAATCCCCCTTTTTCACGGCCTTTACTCTCGGTAAAGGGGATGTGAAAGCGTGCAAGCATCTCATCGGTCTGCACCTGAAATTCAGGGGTGAAGACCTCACGGCCATCCAGATACTCATACGCTTTTAACTCTCCGCCGGCGATCAGTCGCATTATGAGTCTGAACAGGTTTTCCTGTCCGGCCATAGGTATTTCCGGGTAGTAGAGTGCCGCATTCTTCTCGTTGTCGAGATCAAGATGGCGGTATATCACGCGCATCCACCCTATGTCTGATGATGGTGCGTCCGACTTGTTGACTGCGGTTGTGTTTTCGCCGGTTGCCACGGCTCGGCGTGCAGGTGCTTGAGTAGCTTTCGCATTGTGGGTTACCACCGTGGCGCTTGATTGTGTATTGTTTTGAGCACACACAACTCCCGTTCCGCTGAGCAGAAAAAGGAGCGTATATGCGAGTGTCTTATTCTTTATTAGCATCATTTTACGATTACTTCGATAGGTGGAAGATTGCGCTCGGTACCATCGGGGCCGTGGGCTTTTATCTTGGTGATATAAAATCTTTTGCCTCGTCCGAGCCGCTTGAAGGCATCCTTTTGTCGTTGGGAGAAATTAGCGCCGTCGCTCATCTCGGGCATTGCATTGCCCATTGAGTCAAAAAACACTGTTTCAAACCCCGTCACGTTAAATGCGATATTAAGCATATCGTCATCTATCGCGGCCTCAAGACCCTTTGCCGATGCAAGTGAAGCTCTCTCCAAGGGTAATCCTCCACGATATTCCTGACGCTCTCCTGTAGCATCGCTGTAAGTGATAAATGCTTTCGGGTCAGGCAGGCGGCGCACTTTGAACTTATGTTTGGCCATCTGGCGATGCGTTCCGTCCACATCGGCGGTTACGGTTATTTCCGCTTCCCCCTCCTGAGATGGACACGCTATCCATGCATTTCCCTCTTTTTTCAGTGTTCCCCCTGTCATTGTGGCGGATACGCTGGATTGAGGTACGCCCGGAACCGATATGCTCACTGGATTATCTATACCGCTGTAAAGCACATTCATCATTGTGGCCGAGACCGTTGCCATCGGATCAAGCACGAAATAGCTGCTGTTGAACTGATATTCCGACGTGGTGCCGTCACGGTTCTCTACCGTGACGCTGCCGTCATATTTCACTTCTCCCGTTCCGGTAGCTGTCACTGAATAGACGTTATTTCCACTCTCAAGCGGCTCACCTCCGACACTGATGCGTGGACGCTGTGTGCTGTCGACGGCCGCAAGCACGATTTCCGCCACATACTCGCTCCCGCGCATCACCATCTGTGATTTCGGAAGTACCATGGCACTCATTTCATTCACCCTTTGGTCACCGGCGTCAGTGTTGTTGAGAAGCTGTGTGAGTGTCTCCCCCTCGGTGTATCTTATTTCGTTCTGGAGCTGCGACAGCAATGTTATGGCGGCAATAGCCGGCATGTTTTCAAACTTCTGTTCCTCCCAGTTCTTCTTTACCCCCTCACTATTGCTTTTATCCTTTGTTGAAAGAATAGCGTTATATCTTGCTTGTTGTAGGGTGTCATCGGTCATGCTGGTCAGAACATCCCTGAATCTCTCGACCGACTCCCTTAGTTTTCTCCCTGCTCGGGTGATAGGGGAGAGCATGACAGTAGAAGCTGCATCAAGATTTTCTCCCGATTTCAGGTTGTAGATCTCTGCCCCTTTGCCGTCCGCCTCCTTTGCGATTTCATATTTCAGTGCTTCGATTGCATTGCAGAGTGAATCGGCTTGGTTCTTCACGAGACACGCCTTGTGGTACCATTCGTCACCCTTTTCATGATTTCGTGAAGCAAATGCGCCCAGATCATCAATTAGCCCTTTGTTGCGCGACGTGGCGTTGTCGGTTGTGCGTTTCACGCTTTCACCCATCTCGTTGAAGCCGCCGAGCACATCGCTTGACACATTCAGCGCAAGCATAGCTGTCAGGACGATATACATGAGGTTTATCATCTTCTGACGGGGTGACTGTCGTTGATTTTGTGCCAAAGTGGGTAATTGTTAGAGTTTGTTTCCTGTAAATGCGTTGCCCGACGACATGGCTGTGATCATCCTCTCGTAGATCGCGTTAAGCTGAGCCATATTCTCGGCCATTTTCATCGTTTCGTCACAGTACCGGCGGCTTTCGGCGGCCGAACGGTTAAGTATGTCTTTCATTTCCACCGCATCACGGTTGCTGCTTTCAATCGCGCTGAGTTGTGACGATAGATTCCTCAGCTGCGATTCATATAGCGAGTTCAGCGCTGAAGTGGTTTCCCGCAGTTTGGCCATCTCGGCCATAACTCCTTTTGTTTCATCTGTGATACCGAGATCACTTAGTCCGACAATGCCGTTAGTGGAAACTCCTGTCGTAATAGCCTCGGCGGCGGCTGTCACAGGGGTTGGCACTCCTGATGTGGTATTGGATGCCGATGGAACGGTCGATACCGCCGTTGGTGTCGGAGTGTAACTCACCGGCGGACGGTCGAAGGCGGTAAGAAAAAACATGATAACCTCAGTTCCCATGCCTATCGTCAGCAATGTGTCGCCACCCGGAAGATGAAGTATCTTGAAAAGCGCGCCCCAAATGACTACGGCTGCACCTATCGAGTAGGCAAAATTGAAAAACCGTTGGCCGCGTTCGCTCGAGATAAATTCCTCAAGTCTTATGCGTAGTCCTTTCTTCTGGCTCATATTTTCTCTTTCCGATTATTTGCGACGTTTGCCGCCATTGTTTTGTTTCTGCCCTTTGGCAAAACCGATCTGGGTTCTCACGCAGCGGAAACCGATAAAACTGCGCTGTTCATTCTCATATTCCCACATGCGTATGTCGCTTCTCACGTTGTGAGCCACATCCTTCCATGATCCGCCTCTCACGATTTTGCGCTTGAGTTTATATGGATCATCGGGAGCGGCGGCATATCGGTATTCCGGGTTGACATCTGAGGTGATGTTGTCGATTGCTTCGGTGTAGGCGGTAGAGGTCCATTCGCTCACGTTTCCCGCCATGTCATATAGCCCATAGTCGTTTGCTCCGTATGTCCCGACTTTCGATGTGATCAGGTGACCGTCCTTTGTGTAATTGCCGTCGTTGGGCTTGAAGTTGGCGTAGAAGCATCCTTTGTCATCGCTCAGAGTCTCGTCGCCGTCCCACGGGTAGCGGTTTTCATTTATTCCGGCACGGGCGGCATATTCCCACTCCGCTTCGGTGGGAAGGCGATAGGGCTCAATGTAAACACCCTGTTTTCCCAATGATTTCCGCAGCATATCTGTGCGCCATGCGCAGAAAGCATTTGCCTGATCCCAGCTCACTCCCACCACCGGGTAGTCATTGTAGCCGCCGTTGGAGAAATACATTCTCACATACGGCTCGTTATATGCGTTTTCAAAATCGTTCACCCATGTAGTGGTGTCGGGATAAACGTTTACGATATATGTGTTTACAAAGTCATAATCTCCGGTCAGCCCACGTGTGATCACCTCTCTCACGATCTCTCCGCTCTCATCTATGTAGGCTGTGTCTTTTGAGATAACAGGAATATCGGTCGGTACGGGTAGGTCGGTATTGTAGACACGACGGCGGGCATCGGCGCGGTTCTTTCTTTTCACCGCTTCCGTCATGTTGTAGGTCTCATATCGGTAATTGAGCTGTGTGCCGTCGAGTTCTTTAATGCCGGTAAGCGGATTTACCTTGTAAAGACTCTCTATAGCGCGTGCCTCATCCTCATTGGGGTTACGCCATGGTATAGGCTTGTTCCAGTTGAGGTGAGGGGTGATAGGATTTCCGTCGCGGTCTTCCTCTATCATGTATTCGTCAATTCCTGCGTAAGCTGGATCGGCCAGACGAGTTCTGATTATGGAGTCTCTTACCCAAAACACAAACTGCTTGTATTTCGCGTTGGTCACTTCCGTTTCATCCATCCAGAAAGCATCCACCGACACTCCGCGCGGATTTCCTCCGCTGTTCCATATCGAGTCATACTCAGCCGGGCCCATTGCGATTGAGCCACGGTCGATAAGCACCATACCGTGAGGTGCCGGTTCCGACCATGCGGCACTCCCGATGCCGGTGACCTCACCATTGCTGAAACCACCGTTGCCCACCGAACAGCTCCATGCGGCTGCGGCGGTAAGCACTGATATTATATATTTTGGCAGATTATTCATTTACTGATGTTTGTATCCTTGTTCGCTGGATAATGATTACATGAGTCTCACGCTCTTGTGCCGTGGCTTTTTCTTGGCTGTCAGGTCAAGCGGGAGGCTGTAAGCGGCAACAACCTCATGCCCCCCTTTACGGTCATAACCATCCGACTTATGCGGCAGCAGAAAGCTGTAACCCGCTTTGAATCCTTTGAATTCTATGCCTGCCATTGCGACCGCACTCTCATGCAGACGATAGCCGGCACCGATCCACAGGCATCTTTTCCAGATGGCGCGTGCAGTTGCCTGTCCGTATAATTTCCCTGACCACAGCGTAGCAACGATCGAAGGCTCTATATCCAACAACGATGATTTGACCGGAATATTGCCTGCTGCCATAAAATAATAGGCTGTTCCCCCTCCGTGTGCCATTGTGTCGGCAAATTCTTTCTGCTTTTTATCGCCGTAATGTGTGAAAGAAAGTCCGGCTCTGAATGACTTGGAGTTATACCATACGCCACCGCCGAAATTAAATCGTGTGGTTTTATTGCGCTTTTCCGTGGATGAGCTGGTTTCGGTATTTGCTTGAGAGTCTTCTCCTTCTTTATCGTCGTCTATGATGGATTGACTCTCCTTGATTCTGCTGCTGGTAATTCCCGGAGCAATACCGAGTGAGAGCTCTTTGTCGCCTGATGAAAACTTCCATGCTAAAGGCAATGAGAAGCTTAGATCACGTGTTATTGCTGTATGGGCGTACTCAGCTATTACGCCTCCACCGATTCTGTATCTGTCACCTAATGAAAAGGGCATATCCGCGCTGACGTGAGCATATTTGTTTGACCCGTCATGAATTTGTCCGGCAGCCGAGATATTGAACGCATCCCCATTACCCGCTGCACCGGCATTGTAATACACAGGTGTATAGAAGTATTGCGACAATATTGCATCGCTTTGCGCTGCAATATGCCACAAGTTACTCAACATAAATCCCGAGAGGAAAAACGCAAGCTTTAGGCTGATTCTCATGTCAGTCTTAACGTCATTCCTCTCGGTTTTATTGTGCCTTCGGTGTGTTAATATTTTAGAATTTGAAAGCCGCACACGCGCCTGATTTTTGGGGCATGTGCGGCTTAAAAACGTTCTGCAAGGATCAGTGAGGCATCGTCGGGAAGAGCACGGTAAGAAGCACATAAAGCCAGTGGGCGAAAATTGCTCCGGCAAGACCGCCAACCGTGTGCGATATGATTGCCTTTGATGTGAGATGGCGGTAACCAAGTGAGTCAAGCATGGCTGTGTGTGTCGAGAGAAATCCGCTCCAGCACATTCCTATCGCTGTAAACACTGCTATCGCATTTCCATCTACCCATCCCTCGCTCAGATAGCGGGGTATCAGACCGAGGGCGGCACCTACCGCACCGAGTGCGGTGATAGGGAAGCCCACGAGATGCGGATCCTCAAATCCAAAAAGATATTGGAAAACGATGTTGATCTTACCGGCAAGCATTGGGAGAAGTTCCACGCCCTGATAAGCCCCACCGTCATACACGCCATCGGCACCCTTACCGAAAGTAAGCATCATCACGAGCGATGAAATGATCAACACCCCCGGAATGATTGCAACACCCACTTCCACGCCGTTCTTTCCTCCGTCAAGAAGGCTGTTTAATATGCGTGTGAACAATGATTCCGTCGACTTATCCGCTCCTTTCTCGCTGTCGTCCTCGGTGTGAGCTTTTTCTGTCACATTCTCATGCATGTAGTGCGGGTATGCTCTGATGATGAAGCCCTGCATCATGCGGGTTGAAACGATGCAACCGACTATTGCTCCCGCAAAACCGATCAACGGTGAAACGATAAAGCCTTGCCCGATCATGAATACGATCACAAGCAGACCCATTCCGAACGCAGTCCCGAAATTTGTCAGCGATATGAACTGAAACTTTTTGAAATAGGTCGAAAACCGCTTGTCGCGGCTAAGGGTGATAATTGCGGGATTATCTGAAAGAAATGTCATGACAGCTCCGAGTGAAGCCACACCGGGCAGCCGGAATATCGGTTTCATAAGCGGGCGCAGTAGTCTCTCAAAAAGACTCACTACGCCAAATTCCATGAAAAGACTCCCTATTGCGCCGGTGACAACGCACACGGCCATGAGGAAGAAACACGTGTTAAGCAGCAGATCGTGGGCAGTGGCCATGAGGGTTTTCATCATGTGTGAGGTGCCCATGACATACCCTAAATATCCAAATAGCCCGAAAACAATCGCAAGGCATATTAGCCCTGACGGAATGCGGTTGCGCATTGCAGAGAGTATCCGTTCCAAGGTTCTGATGATTTTGGTTATCGTTTAAGTGAAAATATATTCATTCGCCATGTAATGCCGAGATCAATGAATGTCTGGTGATTCTGCATTGTGCCAAGTGGATTCCCATTTCTTCCCCATGAGCGGAAAGCCGCGGCATGGACGCGTATTTCATGACGTCCGGTAAGTGGAAAGAACTCGGCGCCGCCCCCAATCATGGATAGGTCAGTGCCGTCAAGCACACACATGTCGTAGGGTGATCCTGAATTGTTGTAGTCATGAGTGAATTTGCCAAACAATCTGAGACGTGGCGATGGTTGCACGGCGGCTTCTGTCATGATCGACCAGTCTCTGATGCTGAACCGCTGGCCACCGGCCGCACGGTTCATAAAATCAAGCTCGAGGCTCGCGATGCCGAATCTGAATTTGTTGCCCAGTGCAAGATAGTTGATATATTTCCCGGGCATACATTCAATGAGGTTGAACGACCAGATCGACTGGTAGAAGCTGTGTGTGCCGTTCCACATCAGGTTGTAAGCGTACATGTTATTGTTGTTCCCTTCGGCACGCCTGAACGGGGACGCCACGACTTGTCCGGTCAACACGTCATTGTTGCTTACACGAAATGCGCCGCTTATACCGAACTGGTAGCAAGCGATGTTGTTCCAATATTCCGAGCAGGAATATAGATCTATGGGAGCACGGTCATACTCATATCCTCCGATAGCCACAACCTGTTTTCCTGCCGAAAATGTGATGCGTGAGGTAGGGGAGTAGGTGAGATATATCCAGTCTGTCGCGTCAAAGAAAGTTCCTTCGGTGATGGTGCGGTTCAGTCGTTGGCGGAAGTTGTAGCCCCATTGATCATTGATCTGACCTGAAATTTTCAGATTAAGGAAACGCCCTTTGAAGCCCGAGTTATCGTTGAAATTTTCGCCGTTTACGCGGTCATGCTGCCAATCGGCGCGCGCTTCGAGCGAGATATTCACTACGGGATCCTCGGCGTAAGTTGCGGCTGGGAGAAGGAATAAAGCGA
>CAYSKE010000096.1:0-8128 GCA_964431465.1 uncultured Muribaculaceae bacterium
CGGAGTACTCGGGGGAGGACGCACGAGCCGTGCGTCCCTACTCTTGAGGCAAAAGCATTCCAACAAACCTATAACGATAATGGGCGTACTTGTGCGCGACCACACCGACAGGTTATACAGTAGAAGCCGCGTGGTTTGCACGCTGATAATCGGAAGGGCGGACGCACCGTGGTGCGTCCCTACTAAGTGGGGAGGAGCATAATAATATAATCCACGTGCGGTGCTCAAAATGCGACATAGGGTGTCAATATTCAACTGCAACTTTGGGGGAGGGATGTGTGTTGTGATTACAGGATGATGTGCAGCGAAGCTGAAGCATCAAAAAAATGTAACACACTCGCATACTATGAAAAGAGCCTTTATCATCATACTGCTCCAGATTGTCGCGCAGACTGCGTATGACGCAAGTGCACAGGACGATAATGACTTGTACAGGCAGACGATTTCGTTTCTGAAGCTGCTCACTTATGGCGAACACTCGCAGGATGTGGGGCTGAGGTTTTCATGGCATAAGAATGACGGTAAATGGGAACCGGCAGGAAATGGATTTGTGTTTCTATCGGATGGGCTTGGCGTGTACGACTATGAGACGGAGGAAAACATGGAAATTCCGATAGGTAGCCTTTGGGTGACTGACGAAAAAGCGCGTCTGGCGGATGAGGATGACTACACGATGATAGCTGACGAGGAGGATGTGGTGAAATTTGTGGGTGCTGACGGCGTGATGGATCATAGGGATAACAATGTGGCACCACTTTATATCGAACTGCTAAAGAGACACAATGAAAACGACAGCATCATTCCGGCAAGAATCATAAGAACTATTGAGGATGAGGCTCCGGGACGCCTTGATTTTGCGGCTTTTCTTGACCGCGATGACGGGCTGATGGTGTTTCGCTTCCAAAATCAGCTTCCGTTTGAGGTGACGGTTTATGTGGATAACTCACATTATCCGGCTTCGCGGCGCGGGGTGATGACACAATCGGTTTTTGAGCCGGGAGAAAGCGAGGTCTCCCCTACCATGGCAACAATAGAGATGAAAGGACACGTGACGTTGCCTCCATATTCAGTAACTTTTTATAAATTTGCTATCAGACAATCCAAGTAAATTTCATCATCACATGAGTGACCAACTGAAAATATTTTGCAAGAATACATCGCGATATGTTGATATAGAGGCCGGAGAAACTTTATCGGAGATATTCAGCCGCATTGCCGGGCAGATAGGATTCACACCGATATGCGCAATGGTAAACAATAAGGCCGAGAACATGAATTACAGGGTGTTCGCGCCTAAACAGGTGGAATTTAAGGTTCCGGAAAGTACAGTAGGACAGGGCGTTTACACGCGCTCGCTGTGTATGCTGCTTTTCAGCGGCGTGCGTGAAGCGATGCCGGGTGTCAACGTCAGGATGGAGCACTCGCTTGCCGGCGGGATTTACTGTCAGCTTTATGCCGACGGAAAAGGGATTATACCTACTGCGCAGGATCTTGAAAGGATTGGGGCTTCGATGAGGAGCCGGGTGGAGAAGGATATGCCATTCAACAACAAGGAGCGGCTGACGGAGGATGTCAAGGGGCTGTTTGAGAAGGAGGGGCTGAATGACAAGGTGCTTCTGCTCGACACGCTGCATGATATTTATACTGTCTACACAAATCTCGGAGAGACTGCCGATTCATATTACGGAACACTTGCTCCGTCGACCGGTCACATCAAGGTGTTCAGGCTATCGGCATATAAAGATGGTTTCCTGCTTCTCGGGCCGGATAAGGGGGATATGTCGAAACCGGTGGCACCGATAAAGCAGGAGAAGATGTATCTTGCTTTTAAGGAGTATCTTGCATTCAACAACGTAATCGGTGTCAGAAATGTGGGTGAACTCAATCGGGTCGTGCTCAATGGTGAAAGCTCGGATCTGATAAATGTGGCGGAGGCTCTCCACGATAAGAAAATTTCATCGATCGCCGATGACATTGCGGCGCGTTACCGTGACGGCGGGGCTCGTGTGGTGCTCGTAGCAGGGCCGTCGTCGTCGGGCAAAACCACCACAACGAAGCGGCTCTCGACTTATCTGATGACCAATCTGCTCAAGCCGGTGATGATCTCGCTTGACAACTATTTTGTAGACCGCGACGCGACTCCGCTCGACGAAAACGGAGAAAGGGATTACGAGCATCTGCATGCGCTTGATCTTGACCTGTTCAACCAGCATCTCACCGCCCTGCTGAGGGGTGAGGAGGTGGAACTCCCCTACTATAGTTTTGAGCTTGGGAAGCGGATACCGAAAGGTGAACGCGTAAGGCTTAAAGAGGGGGATGTGCTGCTGATGGAGGGTATTCACGGACTGAATCCCGATCTGACTCCCTCGATCGCCGATGAACAGAAATACCGCGTGTATGTGTCGGCACTCACCACGCTTTCGATCGATGACCACAGCTGGATTTCCACATCGGACAACCGATTGCTGCGCAGAATAATCAGGGATTACAAGTACCGCGGCACATCGGCAGTGGACACGCTGCGACGGTGGGCAAGCGTGAGACGCGGAGAGGAACGCTGGATTTTCCCGTTTCAGGAAAACGCAGACTCGACATTCAACTCGTCGCTTATATTTGAGCTTGGCGTGATGAGAGACTTCGGCCTTGAGATACTGCGCCGTGTTCCCAACGACTGCCCGGAATATGGCGAGGCTTACCGTCTGCGCAAGATACTTGAATTGTTCCAGCCAATCGGTGACAAACATATCCCGCCGACATCGCTTCTGAGGGAATTTCTCGGAGGCTCATCGTTTCACTATTGATCAGATCTCACCTTAAATGGAAAAGTTATTTCTACTGGACGCATACGCGCTGATATACAGGGCGTATTATGCCATGATACGTTCGCCACGCATCACGACCAAGGGGGTGAACACGTCGGCAATATTCGGTTTCTGCAACACGCTTGACGAGGTTCTGAAAAAGGAGAATCCGACTCATATCGCCGTTGTCTTCGACCCCTCGGGGCCTACGTTCAGGCATGAGGCATACGCGGAATATAAAGCCAACCGCGACAAACAGCCGGAGGATATAACGGTTGCGGTGCCCTATATCAAGGAGATACTGAATGCAAGAAATATTCCGGTGATAGAGGTGCCGGGCTATGAGGCTGATGATGTGATAGGCACTGTGTCGCGGCTTGCCGAGCATGAGGGGTTCAAGACTTTCATGATGACTCCCGATAAGGATTACGGGCAACTCGTGACGGATAATGTGCTTATCTATAAGCCTGCCATGAAGGGCGGGGATGTGGAGATACTCGGTGTAGAGCAGATTAAGGAAAAATATGACATCGAAAGTCCGCGTCAGGTAATAGATATACTCGCTCTCGAGGGGGACGCTGTCGACAATATTCCGGGGTGCCCCGGTGTGGGGCAGAAAACAGCCCAGAAACTTGTGAAGGAATGGAAGTCGGTGGAGAACCTTCTTGAAAACACCGACAAAATCAAGGGAGCACTGCAAAAGAAACTATCGGATAACCGTGAGCAAATTTTGTTTTCAAAATTTCTCGCTACGATAAAAACCGATGTGCCCGTTGAAGTGAAGGCGGCAGATCTGAAGCGGGGAGAACTCGACCGGGGTGCGCTGAAAAAGGTGTATGAGGAACTGGAATTCAGATCGCTCATAAACCGTCTGGGCGATGACCCTAAAGAGGTCGTTGAAAAACAGGTGGAAAAGCCGAAAGAAGAGGTGTTCGGTGGCCCCGGATCACTGTTTGATCTGCCTGATGAGGAACCTTCCACAAAAAGAGCGGCGCAAAGCGTGAAAATAGCTGCGGAGCCACTGCGCGGGGAGAAGGAAATCGCAGAGGCTATCGCACGGATATGTAACGCTTCGAAGGAGGTGGGCGTGGCTATATACAGTGAGGGGGAGCAAGCCGTGGGGGCAACGATGCGTGGTGTCGCACTTGCCGACGACAAGGGGGGATGTGTGTATGTAGAGATGCCGCGAAATGCTGCGGAAAGAAGGAAGATTGTCGGACTACTGGCACCGGTCTTCACATCGGAGACACTGACCGTGATAAGCCATGAGAGTAAACGTGACCGTGTGCTGCTTGCCAAGGAAGGTGTGACGGTGTCGGGTAAATGCTTCGACACTCAGCTCGCACATTACATAGTCGACACTGATGCGCGGCACACTGTGCCGGAAATAGCTTTCAGCTATCTCGGTGTCGAGACATGGGACTACAACATCGAGCCGCGTCTGAGGAAACCGTATGGCAATCATCTTTCGGTGGATGCGATGATGCACACGTGCGAATATGCGGGGCTAATCCTACAGCTGAGGAAACCGCTGCAAAAACAACTTGATGAGATGGAGCTTAACCATCTCTACTATGATATTGAGCTTCCGATGGCCGAGGTGCTCGCCCGCATGGAGCTTAACGGCATGAGAATCGATCTGACGGAACTGAAACGCCTGTCGACTGAATATACCGCAAGGATGGAGGAGCTTGAGGAGAAGGTGTTTGAAATCGCCGGGACACGATTTAATATCAGCTCTCCCTCGCAAGTGGGTGAGATCCTTTTCGGCCAGATGAAGATCGACGAGAAGGCCAAACGCACAAAGAAAGGGGGCTACTCCACTACGGAGGAAATATTGGAGAAATTCAGGGCACAGTATCCGATCGTCGATTATATCCTGAAGATAAGGCAGCTGAAGAAACTGCTGTCGACCTACATTGATATGCTTCCCACGCTTATCGACAAGTCGACCGGAAAGATTCACTCGACGTTCAACCAGACCGTGACGGCAACAGGGCGCCTTTCGTCGACCAATCCAAATCTGCAAAACATACCGGTGAGAGGGAGCGACGGGCGTGAAGTGCGTCGGGCATTTGTGGCTGATGAGGGGGATCTGCTTATGTCGGCCGATTACAGCCAGATCGAACTACGACTTATGGCTGACATAAGCGGCGACAAGGAGATGATAGAGGCGTTCAGGGACGGTGAAGACATCCATCGCGCCACGGCCTCCAAGATATATCACACTCCACTGGCAGAGGTGACTGAAGATCAGCGCCGGAATGCCAAGACCGCTAATTTCGGCATAATTTACGGTATATCGGCGTTCGGATTGTCGGAGCGTCTCGGCATACCGCGTCAAGAGTCGAAAAAGCTCATTGAGGACTATATGCGCACCTATCCTCAGGTGCAGGAGTATATCACAAATATAATTGATAAGGGGCGTGAGGATGGGTTTGTCACGACGTTTACGGGACGACGGAGGATGCTTCCGGAAATAACGTCGCGCAATGCGGTGGTGAGAGGCTATGGAGAGCGCAATGCGGTGAATGCCCCTCTGCAAGGGAGCGCGGCCGACATTATCAAAATCGCCATGATAGCCATCGACCGCCGGTTGCGCGAGGAGGGTTACCGGTCGACTATGATCCTGCAGGTGCATGATGAATTGCTGTTCAACGTGAAGCCTGATGAGCTGGAGCGTCTTAAGACAATGGTTACCGAGGAGATGACGGCAGCCTACAGCGGAAAGGTGTCGATGACGGTGTCGGTGGGTGTAGGACATAACTGGCTTGAAGCTCACTGAGTAAGCTGACCGAAAACTGATGCTTGGCGTGAAAAGTGGGAAAAAGAGGTAATGTAACGGTTTTTTGTTGTATTTTTGCAGAAGGAAACAAGTACAATTCCAAATATGGGTCACGCAAAACTCCACGGAATGGGCATCGCGCTCATTACCCCCTTTAAGGCTGACAAAAGCATCGATTTCAAAGCCCTTGCATCGCTTATCGACTACCAGATAATTAATGGAGCCGACTATCTTGTCGTTCTCGGTACGACTGCCGAGACTCCGACACTCAGTGCCGACGAGCGTCGTGAGGTGCGTGAGTTTGTCGCATCGCGAGTGAACGGGCGTGTGCCTTTAGTGCTTGGTCTCGGTGGAAACAGCACTACCGCCCTTGTCGACGAAATCAATAAAACGGATCTTTCGGCTTTCAGCGCCATCCTCTCGGTCACGCCTTACTACAATAAGCCATCGCAGGAGGGTATTTTCCAACACTATAAACACGTGTCGGAAGCATCGCCGCGTCCGGTAATCCTCTACAACGTGCCCGGCCGCACCGGGGTGAACATGACGGCAGAGACCACCCTGCGCATCGCTTCGAGCTGCGAGAATGTCATAGCGATCAAGGAGGCTTCGGGCAACATGTCGCAGATGGACGAGATCATCAAGCG
The DNA here is from genome assembly GCA_964431465.1 of uncultured Muribaculaceae bacterium. Lineage (GTDB taxonomy): Bacteria > Bacteroidota > Bacteroidia > Bacteroidales > Muribaculaceae > JAFLTL01. The sequence continues at coordinate 6,234 of CAYSKE010000096.1, forward strand.
CAAGCCTGAGGATTTCATGGTGATTTCGGGTGACGACGGCATAACCTTCCCTCTCATCACTCTCGGCGCGGTGGGTGTGATCTCGGTAATAGGCAATGCTTTCCCAAATGAGTTCTCGCGCATGGTGCGTCTGGCTCTCGACGGTCGTTATGATCAGGCGCGGCTGATACATCACCGCTTCACTGAGCTGTTTAATCTGCTCTTTGTCGACGGTAATCCGGCGGGTGTGAAGTGCGTGCTCAACGCTATGGGATTTATCGAAAATGAGTTGCGCTTGCCACTTGTGCCTACGAGAATAACGACTAACGACAAGATACGCCACGTGCTTGATTCGTTCAAGTAACCAGAAAATCCAAGAGATAAAAAACATGCTTTACAGCATGTTTTTTTTGTGCCCTCAATATATATAATTTAGGAAAATTATATTTAATTTTGTTATAGTCGTAAGTTTTGCCAAGTCTTAACAGCGATCGAAACCTAATCATTAAATTCCAGTCACCCCCGCAGCCGGGGCTTCAGGCTGCCCAAAGAACTATGCTTACGTCACTTATTGTGATATTTGTTATCGGCTATCTTGCCATTGCGCTCGAGCATCCGATCAAGGTCGATAAAACGGCCTCGGCACTTTTGCTCGGTATGGTCATGTGGATCGTGTATGCTCTCGGAGCAGATTCAATCGTCCCTCTGATTAATGCGGAGGAACTGAAATCGTATGTCGACGGTACGGCACTCGCCAATGAATCACTGTTTCATCAATCACTGGCTTATGTGGTGAACGTGCAGATCGTCGAAAACCTCGGTGAGATCACACAGACTCTGCTGTTTCTGATCGGTGCAATGACGATCGTCGAGCTTGTAGACGTGCATGGAGGATTCCGCATCATCACTGAAAATATCAAGGCCCGCAATAAGAAGACATTGCTCTGGGTGCTCTGCGGCACGACATTTATTCTTTCAGCAGTGCTTGATAATCTCACGACTACTATCGTGATGGTCATGCTTCTGCGTAAGCTGGTCTCGAGTCAGCGCGACCGCTGGCTATATGCCGGTATGATCGTGATTGCCGCCAACACGGGTGGTGCATGGTCGCCTATCGGTGACGTGACCACTATCATGCTTTGGGTGAAAGGCAATGTTACCGCTCCGGCACTTATCGAGTTTGTGTCACTGCCGAGTATCGTGGCTCTGGTCGTACCGCTGCTGATTATTTCGCGCCAGCTCAAAGGACGGCTTGGCGAGATGGCTCAGCCCAGTGCGACAAATGGAAATACATATTCCTGCACCCATCGTGAGCAACTGACGCTGTTTACGCTCGGAATATGCGGGCTTATCTTTGTGCCTATCTTCAAAACCATCACCCACCTGCCTCCTTTTGTGGGGATGCTACTGGTGCTCGGTATTTTGTGGGTGTTCACAGAGTGCTTCTATAATGGGAAGAAGATGCTTGACCGCGCTAAGGAGCACCGCATCCCGCGTGTGATCTCACGCATCGACATGCCGTCGATCCTTTTCTTCCTCGGTATCCTCATGGCAGTGGCAGTGCTTCAGGCTACCGGTATTCTTGGAGCTCTTGCAACGTGGCTTGACACTAACGTCCATAGCGTCTATATCATCAACATCCTGCTTGGAGTGCTGTCGTCGATAGTGGACAATGTGCCTCTTGTGGCTGCCGCCATGGGCATGTATCCTGTTGCCGATGCAGCCGCTACGGGTTATGCCGCTAACTTCGTTGTGGACGGCTGCTTCTGGGAGTTCCTGAGCTATTGCGCCGGTGTGGGTGGCAGCATCCTCATTATCGGCTCGGCTGCCGGTGTGATCGCCATGGGACTGGAAAAGATCAGTTTCGGATGGTATCTGAAGAAGTTTTCGCTTCCCGCGCTGCTTGGTTATCTTGC
>CAYSKE010000097.1:0-8097 GCA_964431465.1 uncultured Muribaculaceae bacterium
CCGACGCAAAAATAAAAGCAGACTTTTTCATGGTGGGAGAAAGTTGAAATGTGAGTAATAATCACAAAGATAATCCCCCCGACCCATAAAAACAAAACAATCAGCACTTTTTCTCAAATAAATTTTCACCCCCTCCGCATTCTCCGAGTCCTCCACTCTCTCGGCCAGAGACCAAACATCTCGCCACCCGGCACCGCTTTTTCACCAAAAGTTAGGCAGGGAGTTTTCTTATTTTCATGACTTTTCCTAAATTTGTGTTACACACCCTATCACGTTATGGATAAAAAAATAAAAAATCTGATTTTTGATCTCGGTGGTGTTATAATCGACATCAAACGTGAGAATTGCATTGCGGCGCTTAAAGAGCTCGGCATGGCCGATGCCGATAAATTTCTCGGTGATTACATCCAGAAAGGCCCCTTCCTGCAACTTGAAAACGGAACCATAACCGCGGCTCAGTTCCGCGACGAGCTACGCCGCCACATTCCTCATCCTGTCACCGATGCGCAGATTGACGAAGCTCTCGGCAAGTTCCTGATAGGCATACCTGTCAGCCGTCTGCGCATGCTCGAAGAGCTGCACAAGCACTATCGGCTCTACATCCTGTCCAACACAAATCCAATCATGTGGGATCAGGGTATCAAGCAGTTCTTTGAAGGCGACGGACACAATCGCGAATACTACTTCGACGGCGAAGTCGCATCTTTCAAGGCAGGATGCGTGAAACCCGACAAAGAAATTTTCCGGTATGCCATCGACCACCTCGGCATTGACCCGGCCGAGTCACTCTTCTTCGATGACTCGACCGACAACACCCATGCGGCTGAAGCACTCGGGTTCAACACCATCCACGTCGCACCCGGCAAAGAAATCACTGATTTAGTTCCCTGATGGAGATACTCTTCGGCGACCGCAAAGAGAGCAGCCCGAAAGGTCGCATAGCCACAGTAGGCATGTTTGACGGTGTCCACCTCGGGCACCGCCATCTCCTGCGCTCACTCATCGCCGAAGGCGCGGCACGCGGCCTCACCCCACTGGCGGCAACCTTTACCGCCCATCCGCTCAAAGTCATAAATTCATCGCGGGCACCCAAAGCCATCACCACCCTGCCTGAGCGACTTCTGTTGCTTGAATCGACCGGACTCCCCGAATGCCTGTTGCTCGACTTCGACCGCCGGCTTATGAGCCTGTCGGCACGCGATTTTCTGCGTATGCTACGCGACGGCTATGGAGTCCGTGCATTCGTTACGGGGTTCAACAACCGCTTCGGCAGCGACACCTCCCTGACATTCGACGACTACCGGTCTATCGCCTCCGACGAGGGAATTGAATTGATCCGGGCCTCGGAGTTTTCCCCCGGTCGCCATGAATCCATCATCAGTTCATCGGCAATACGCTCACTGATAGGCAGCGACGGAAATGTGACAGAAGCCGCGATGATGCTCGGTCGCCCATACACCCTTTCAGGCACAGTAATCCACGGCAACGCGCTCGGACGCACCATCGGCTTCCCCACTGCCAATCTGCGCCCCGACAGCACTGAAAAATTGATCCCGTTGAAAGGAGTCTACGCCTGTCAGGCATTCATCCCGGGGCACGGCGGCGACGTACTCCCGGCTATGGTCAACATCGGCGACCGGCCGACATTCGACGACTCCCGCGGGCTATCTATCGAGGCACACATCATCGGGCTGCATCGCGACATCTACGATCAGCCCCTCACCATCCGCTTCCTGAAGCGTCTGCGCGACGAGCGGCGTTTCAACTCCCCGCAGGCACTTAAAGAGCAGCTTGCCATCGACTCCGACCAAACAATTCAAATCAACAATAAGAGCTTATGAAAAAACTTGTCATATCCACAGGCGCAGGCATGAGTGCCGAAAGCGGAATATCCACATTCCGCGATGCGGGCGGACTCTGGGAGCAATACCCCGTCATGCAGGTTGCGAGTGCCGACGGATTTCGGGCCGACCCGGCACTTGTGCACAGGTTTTACAACGAGCGCCGACATCAGCTTCTCGAAGCGCAGCCCAACGCAGGTCATCGCGCACTCGTCGAGCTTGAAAAGCACTTCGATGTGCGCATCATAACCCAGAATGTCGACGATCTCCACGAGCGCGCCGGATCTGAGCATGTGCTTCACCTCCACGGCGAACTGATGAAGGTGCGTGCGACCGACGACGAAACCAAGCTCTTTACCCTCACACCCGACGCACTCGACACCACCCCCGACACCGTGATCGACGGACACCATGTGCGCCCACACATTGTCTTCTTTCAGGAGCCTGTCCCCAACATCGAGTATGCCTGCCGGTTGGTCGAAGCAGCCGACATCTTCGTCGTCATCGGCACCTCGCTGAGCGTCTATCCCGCCGCAGGACTTCTATCCTACATTCGCCCCGGCACCGAGGTCTTTTACATCGACCCCAATCCTGCCCGTGTGCCGGAGTGGGTGCACGTCATCCGTGCCGGAGCATCCGAAGGCATTGCGCGCCTCACCGAACTACTGCTAAACGAAGAAAAAGATAAAGCATGACAGCTTTTCAGGAGTTCCTGCATTCACCATGGCTCTACTACACGCTGGTGACGGTCTACGCCCTGTCGATCCTGACCGTCATTATCGTCATTCTGTCAGAGAACCGTAGTCCGGTCAAATCTCTGGCATGGATGACGGTACTGCTTGTAGTGCCGGGCGTGGGGCTGGTTCTCTACATCTTTTTCGGGCGCAATATTCAGCGCAAACGACTCATTTCAAGGCGAAACCTACGCAAACTCCGGCGCACGGAATCCTCCCGCCGCCCCACCGATTTCCGCCGTCTCAAGCTGTCGCCGCAGTCGGTGCAGCTTGTGAAACTCGCTCACTCGCTTGCCGGTGCCGTCTACCACGAGGGCAATTCCGCAGCCATCTTCAACCACGCAAGCAAGAAGATGGACGCCCTCATAGCCGACATTGAGAATGCCACTGATTATGTGAATCTTGAATATTACATAATCGACGACGACAAAACTGGCCGACGACTGCAGAAAGCCTTGATCGACGCAGCGCGCCGCGGTGTCAGAGTGAGAGTTATCTATGACCACGTAGGCAGTTTCTCTGCCGGTCGAAAATTTTGGAAAGAACTGCGTGACGCCGGTGCCGACGTGCATCCATTCTTCAAAGTCGTCTTTCCACTCTTCGCCACCCGCATCAACTGGCGCAACCACCGCAAGATCGCGATCATCGACGGCCGGGCAGCCTATATCGGCGGCATGAACATCGCCGACCGCTACATGGTGCCCACATGGCGCGACCTTCACGTGCGCATTCAGGGCCCTGCCGTCAGAGCACTCCAATATTGCTTTGCCGTCGACTGGACGTTTATGGGGCAACCGCTGGTTAAGGATGATGTGCCCCTTGACCACACTCCCCCCGAGGCTCCGATGGGCATACAGCTTGTGTCATCAGGTCCCACCGGGAAGTGGCCCAACATCTCCATGGTGTTTCAGCGCGCCATAGCCAATGCAAGGCGACGCGTCTACATCATGACCCCTTATTTTCTTCCCGACGATGCACTCCTGCGCGCTTTGCAGACGGCCGCCCTCGCCCATGTCGACGTGCGCATCCTCATTCCGCGCAACCCCGATTCAGCCGTGATGCGCCACGCCTCGTTCAGCTATATCACCCCATGCCTCAATGCCGGCATGAAAGTGTTTCTCTATGAGGGAGGCATGCTTCACACCAAAGCAATGATAATAGACTACGACATGGTTTCAGTCGGGTCTTCCAACTTCGACTTCCGCAGTTTCGAGCACAACTTCGAGGCCAACATCATCGTTTACTCACAAGAGTTTAACGCGCGCATCACCGACGAGTTCCGTGAAGCGTGCCGGTCGGCGACACGTGTCGTATCATCGGAGTGGCACCGCCGCCCGCTCATCAACCGCGCCATACAGTCAGTCGTGCGTCTTCTTTCCCCCATTCTCTGACATGATCGAACTTGAAGAATACCTGCTGACCCACACCGACCCCGAGCCCGACTATCTGAAGCGCCTCTACCGCGACGCCAACCTTCAGCTCCTCTATCCGCGCATGGTATCGGGACATCTGCAGGGACGTCTGCTGAAAATGCTCACCTCGATGATATCGCCGCGCCGTGCCGTCGAGCTCGGAACCTTTGCCGGATACTCCGCACTCTGCATTGCCGAGGGGCTTCCCGAAGGAGCTACACTTGACACCATCGAGATCTTCGACGAGCTGCAGCCATTTCTTCAAAATCACCTCGCCGGAACGCCATTTTCCGACCGTATCAGGCTGCATATAGCCGACGCAATGCTGATTTTACCGGAGCTGGCTGCCCGCGAAGGCCGATTTGACATGGCTTTCATCGACGCTGACAAACGCCTCTATCCCGCCTACTACGAGATGCTGATTCCATGCATGAATCCGGGCGGATGGATCATTGCCGACAACACGCTCTGGGATGGCAAAGTCCTTGACACCCTGAAAGATCCCGGCACCTCGCGACACAACCGACAGGCCACCGCGATAGCTGAGTTCAACGACATGGTAGCGGCCGATCAGCGCGTCGAGAAGCTCATATTGCCGTTGCGCGACGGCCTCACAATCGTCCACCTGAAACAATAAATCAATCAACAACTTACAACCATGACTTCAACACCTTGCAAATCCGTTCGCCGCCGCTTGTTCGGCGTGCTTTTCGCTGTGATTGCAGCACTTACAGTCAACGCCGCCGAGAAGCTCGACAACGACACTCTCCGCCTCCTCTACTGGAACATCCAGAACGGCATGTGGTCAGATCAACCCAACAACTACGACAACTTTGTCGAGTGGGTAAAGTCCTATGATCCTGATGTGTGCGTCTGGTGCGAGGCACAGACCATCTACAAGGACGGCACAGCTGATGCCTGCGATCCTGCCGACCGTTATCTCACCGACAACTGGGGGGAGCTCGCTGCGCGCTACGGCCACAAATACTGGACAAAAAGCGGTCACCGAGACAATTACCCGCAGGTGATCACATCAAAATATCCCATTGAGAAGATCATTGACATAGTGGGCGAAGAACCCGACAGCGTGGTTACTCACGGAGCTTGTCAGGCTGCTATCGAGTTCAACGGCAAGAAGATAAATATCGTCACACTGCACACATGGCCGCACGCTCACGCCTACCGTGCGAAGGACATAAAGGAAAGCCGCGCAAAGCACGAAGGCGACAAATACCGCCGCATGGAGATGGAGTATATCTGCAACCACACAATCCTTGCCAATCCCGACGCCAAAAACCAGTACTGGATGATGATGGGCGATTTTAACTCGCTGTCGCCCATCGACAAAGAGGTTTACAAGATTACCGATGACAACGACACACGCCTGATCACACAGGATTACATTCTCCGCAACACACCCTTCATCGACCTTATCGGCGAGAAATATCCCGGTGAGTTTCATCCCACGATCGACGGCGACCGGCGCATCGACTTCATCTACTGCACATGGCCGATGTACACCTCTGTCGTAAAGGCTTATGTTGTCAGAGACAGTTATACCAAAGACCCGAAATATGACGAAGCCACCCATTTCCACTATCCGTCTGATCACAGGCCGATTCTGGTTGACTTCGACTTGAAATAACATAAAGTTTTCATGAGCAAACAGAAACTCCGCATAGTTTTTCTCGGTACTCCCGACTTTGCAGTCGAGAGCCTTGACCGCATATATTCAGCCGGTTACGACATTGCAGCTGTAGTCACAATGCCCGATAAACCGGCTGGACGAGGGCATAAACTACTCCAATCACCCGTGAAGCAGTGGGCTGTAAGTCACGATATTAGAGTTTTACAACCTGTCAGTCTTAAAGCACCTGAATTTGTCGAAGAATTGCGCAATCTCAACGCCAACCTCTTCGTAGTCATAGCGTTCCGCATGTTGCCCGAAGTAGTCTGGCAAATGCCGGAATTAGGCACTTTCAACCTCCATGCGTCGCTTTTACCGCGCTATCGCGGTGCAGCCCCCATCAATCATGCGGTGATGAACGGTGACTCAAAGACCGGAGTAACCACTTTCTTCCTCAAGCATGAGATCGACACCGGCGACATCATAGCGCAGCGCAGCATCGACATCGCTCCCGACGAAGATGCCGGCTCGGTTCACGACCGGCTCATGCACCTTGGTGCCGAACTGACACTGGAGACACTGCAAAGTATCACTGACGGCACACTGCGCACAATCAGTCAGGCCGACATGCTGACAGCAGGAGAGGAGCCGACGCCGGCACCAAAGATCTTCCGCGAGACATGTGAGATCGACTGGAACCGCCCGGCCTCACAGATCCACAACCACGTGCGCGGCCTCGCACCTTATCCCGCAGCATGGACACGCATCCAGCTGCCGGAGCAGGCTGCACCAATCGAGATGAAGGTGCTTAAAGTGTCGGTGGCCGACGGCTTCACTCTCGAGCCGGGTCAGGTTGCAATCGATCACGGTCGCCTGATTGTGGGATGCGGCGACGGCGGCGCCATAGAGATCCTGCAGCTTAAAGCCGAAGGCAAACGCGCTATGGCTGCAGCCGATTTCCTGCGGGGATTGCACCTGTAGAGTTTTTATACTATATTTGACCGACAATAAACCAATTCCATCATCACATCATCATTTCACCCCTATGGAGAAAAATCAGAACGCCCCGATCGACAATGAGGAGCTGAAAAGTCCCGGTCCGATGACAGGCGATATCCTGAGCGAAGCTGATCCGGCAGAGCTCCCTGAAAACGCGTTCCGCGAGCTTGCAGCCGACGAGAACTACCGCCCGATCATGCACCCCGCACGCGATTATCGTGAGGTCACGGTCTACTCGGTTTCACTCGGCCTTATTCTCGCTATAATATTCAGTGCGGCAGCCGCCTACCTCGGATTGAAAGTTGGTCAGGTTTTTGAGGCCGCCATACCTATCGCCATAATCGCCGTGGGCGTGAGCGGTGCGCTCAAAATCAAGAACCCGCTCGGACAAAACGTCATAATCCAGTCGATAGGAGCTTGCTCAGGCGTGATTGTGGCAGGTGCGATCTTCACCCTTCCCGCCCTCTACATCCTTCAGGCCAAATATCCTGAAATCACGGTAAATTTCTTCCAGATATTCCTTGCCTCGCTTCTCGGTGGCATTCTCGGCATATTGTTCTTCATACCCTTCCGCAAATATTTCGTGAAGGATATGCACGGCAAATATCCTTTCCCTGAAGCCACCGCAACCACTCAGGTGCTTGCAAGCGGCCAAAACGCTTCTGACGGCTCGCAGGCAAAGACCCTCATCATCGCCTCGCTTATCGGCGGTATCTATGACTACGTGGTTGAGACTTTCGGTTTCTGGGCCGGCACACTCAACACTCAGCTGACAGCATGGGGTGAGACCATCGCAGAGAAGACACGCCTTGTGCTTTCGGTGAATACCGGAGCCGCACTTCTCGGTCTCGGTTACATCATCGGTCTCCGCTACTCGTTTATCATCTGCGCCGGTTCATTCTTTGTGTGGTGGGTAATCATCCCACTGATGGGCACCTACGGCTCGGCAGAGATCGCAGCGATGGATTCCCAAAGCATTTTCTCAGGCTATGCCCGCATGATCGGTATCGGTGGTATCGCAATGGCCGGCGTTATCGGCATAATCAAGTCATGGCCGATTATCCGTCAGGCCGTAGGACTTGCCGGACGTGAGTTTAAGGGAGGTGCCAATGATGCGGGACAAAAGACCGTGCGCTGGCAGACCGACTTGTCGATGAAGACCGTGACTTTCTGCCTCGGAATAGCGTTGATCGCCGTCTTCATCTTCTTCTGGGCCGGAGTAATCTCCACCTTCTGGCAGGCCGCTATCGCATGGGCTGTCGTCACTATCATCGCTTTCCTCTTCACGACTGTCGCCGCCAATGCAATCGCTATCGTCGGCACCAACCCTGTCTCGGGCATGACCCTGATGACTCTGATTATCGCATCGGCAATCTTTGTGATGATCGGCCTTAACGGCACAAGCGGCATCGTGGCTTCAATGGTTATCGGCGGCGTAGTCTGCACGGCACTGTCAATGGCCGGCGGCTTCGTGACCGACCTGA
>CAYSKE010000098.1:0-8023 GCA_964431465.1 uncultured Muribaculaceae bacterium
TAATCAAATTAGGCCAGGCAGAGGATCACAATCTGCACAAGAATGACTCTGGCAAACATGCAGAGGGGATAAACCGTTGCATAAGCTACCGAAGGGCGGTCGCTCGGCAGACTTGAGTTGGCGTAGTCAAGTGCCATTGGGTTAGCCATCGAGCCGCAAAGCATCCCGGCAACCGTCCCATAGTCGATTTTGAATATCTTTACTGAAATCAGACCGAGTATTATCACCGGCACGATAGTGAGGAAAGCACCGAGTCCTATCCACAGCACCCCTTCGGAGCGGAACACTGTTTCAAAGAAATGCGCTCCCGATTCGAGTCCGAGACAGGCGAGATAGAGCGACAGCCCGAATGCACGGAGCATGAGGTTGACACTCGCCGTCGAGTAAGTGACCATGTGAAGCCGCGGGCCGAATTTACCCACAAGAATACCCATGATTATAGGCCCGCCGGCAAGTCCGAGGCTTATAGGCAGACCGATGCCGGGGAAGTGAAACGGCACAACTCCGAGCATTATGCCAAGCACAATGCCGATAAACACAGCAAACAGGTTAGGCTCGTCGAGCACGTTGACAGCATTGCCGATAAGAGGCTCGATCTTGTCGATAGCCTTCTGCTCACCCACGACTATGATCTTGTCGCCGAGTTGCAGACGCAGATCGGGCGTGGCGAGAAGAGGCAACCCGCTGCGGTACACACGGCTTATGTTCACGCCATAGAGATTACGCAGCTTGAGCGAACCGAGGGTCTTGCCGTTGATCTGGCGGCGCGACACGATGAACTGCTGCGACACAAGCTGCCTGTCGACGGCATTCCAGTCTATGTCGTTGGCGTTCCAGTCAGTCTTGTCCTGCTGGCCGAACACAATGTGAAGCGACTCGACGTCGGCGGGCGTGCTCGTCACAAGCAGCCGGTCGTGGAGCTGAAGCACCGTCGACGACGTGGGGATGCTCACCGTGCCGTCGCGCCAAAGACGGGAGATCACAAAATGGCAGTTGGAGAAATGCGCGATCTGCGCCACCGTCTTGCCGCATATTCCGGGATTGGTCACCTCAAACTCAGTGATTTTTGGCTTTGGCAATGCCTGCACGGGATTGTCGGAAATCTCCTCGCTGCGGATAAAGAACCGCCGCATGACTATTATCGCCAATATCACGCCCACAACTCCAAGCGGATAGGTCACCGCACACCCGAGCGCGGGAGTGCTCGACGGTATGCCGAGCTGCGACAGCGTCTGCTGCACGGCACCGAGTGCCGGAGTATTTGTAGTTGCTCCGCAGAACACCCCCATGATGTCGGGGAGGCTCACCGGAGTGATAAACGTGAGTGCTACGGCACAAAGCAATCCCGTCAACGCCAACGCAAGCCCGATGAGATTCAGGCGCACTCCCCCGTGGGCAACCGAGCTGAAGAAACCGGGCCCCACCTGAAGACCGAGAGCATACACAAAAAGCACCAGACCGAAGTTCTCGGCATATTTCAGCGTGTCGGGAGCTATCGTGATGCCAAAGTGACCCGCCACAATGCCCACAAAGAAAACAAAAGTCACCCCAAGCGACACTTTGGCAATCTTTACTTTGCCGAGCGCAAGCCCTAAGGCGCATATCAGCGACAGCACGACGATTGCCTGTATGGCACTATGATCGAGCAGGATGGTGTGCAGCCAGTTCATTTTTTCTATCGGGAATACAGACCGTGAAATCATTACTTTTTTACGCAGCCGCAAAGTTAACGATTAATTCAATATACGGCATAATCTACACCGAAATCCATTAAACGACGAGAGGGAGGCGACCCGCACGGGTGCCTCCCTCCGTTGTTGATTGCTTAGTGCTATTATCACTTGTTGTTGTCGAGCGAGTGCACCAGACGCTGGTTGGCGTCGTGCAGGCGCTTTTCATCCATCTTTGTGATCTTGCGGTCGTAGGTCATGATACCGTTCACCTCACCCTCGACGTCGGTAGTCTGGGTGTAGACGCCGGCTGAGTAGCCGCGCTTCACGAGAGGCATGAACTCGTCGATGAGCTTCACATATTCGTCGGTGAGCTGACCGGCGTTCTCATACTTCACATAACCCCAGTTCTTGTCGTTCTGCCACAGGTGACCCTCGAGAGGGAGGCCGAGGCCACCGAACTCACCGAGCACGGTCACGTTGTTGCCGTCGTAGAACGAAAGGGTGGGATTGGGATAGTGGTGGATGTCAACGATGTCGCCGGCGCCCTGAATGTGGTTGCCGCCGCTGGCCGAGTTGACGAGACGGCTCGGATCATACTCCTTGGTCCAGTCGCTGATCTCTTTGGTCTTGAACTGACCCCATGCCTCGTTGAACGGAGTCCAGACTACGATCGAGGGATAAGGACGGCAGAAATCCATGATCTCCTGCCACTCGTGACGGTAGTTGGCCTCACCGGCTTCCGACGGATACCAGGGGGTATCGTCAAACCAACGGAAAGTAACCCACTTCGGACCCTTGTTGATGCGGGGCATGTCCTGCCATACGAGGATACCCTCGCGGTCGCAATGGGTGTACCAGCGGGCGGGCTCAACCTTCATGTGCTTACGGATCATGTTGAAGCCCCAGTCTTTGGTCTTCTTGATGTCGTAGAGAAGAGCCTCATCGGTAGGAGCGGTGAAAAGACCGTCGGGCCAGTAACCCTGATCGAGAGGACCATACTGGAAGAGGTCTTCGTTGTTGAGCTGCATGCGCACGACACCATTCTCGTCGCGACGGGTAGAGATCTTGCGCATAGCTGCGTAGCTCTTCACCGAGTCAACCTTCTTGCCGTTCTCATATAGGTTAACCTCCATGTCGTAGAGGAAGGGGCTGTCGGGGCTCCAGAGCTTTGCATCGGCGATGTCGAGCACAGCGGGGAAAGCGGGAGTGGTCTTTGCCGAAGCAACCTGCTTGCCGTTGTCGTAGGCGATAACCTCGATAACGCTGCCGGCTGCGGGTGCCGAGAGGGGCACGTCGACGGTGAGTGTGCCGTTGTCAATGTCGGGCACAGTGTTCACAGCCTCGATGTGGTTGGGAGCTACGGGCTCCATCCACACTGTCTGCCAGATACCGGTCACGGGAGTGTACCAGATGCCGTGAGGATTGGCCATCTGCTTACCGATAGCCTGATAACCTGCGTCGGTGGGATCCCACACCTTCACGACAAGGCTCTGCTTGCCCTGCTTGAGGTAGGGAGTGATGTCAACCGAGAAAGGCACGAAACCGCCGATGTGCTCGGCCACCTTGATGTCGTTGACATAAACGTCGGCCTTGTAGTCGACAGCACCGAAGTGGAGGATCACATCCTGCCCCTTCCATGCAGCGGGCACAGTGAACTCGCGGTGATACCACAGGTTGTTGTCCTTACCCACGGTCTTGCCTACGCCCGAGAGCGATGACTCGACTGCAAATGGCACAAGGATTTCTCCCTGATAGCTCGTGGGAGCGGGATCGGCGGTCGGGAGGATGGCATAGTCCCAGAGACCGTTGAGATTCACCCAGTTCTGACGCTCCATGATGGGGCGCGGATACTCGGGCAGAGGATTTGCAGGATCAACTTGGTCGGCCCAAGGTGAGCTGATGCGGTCGCCGGCCGGTGACCACGCCATGGCGCATGCGCTCACGGCAAGCATTCCTGCGGCCAGTGTCGATTTCAGTGTCAGCATAATGCGATTGGTTTATTTTTATGTGATTACTTGTCGTAGTAGAAGCACTCACCCCAAGTCATGAGGCTGTTGGGGAGGGGGAAATCCTCGAGCTTGTTGTATGACAGCCAGTAAGCCTCACGGTGGTCGATGGTGTGGTGACCGAGCTCATTCTCGTGGCCGGTGAGAACCACCTTTGCGCCGAACGACTGGCACATTTCAGGAAGCTTGGCAGCCCAGCAGATAGGCATGAACACATCCACTTCAGGGATTTTGCCCTTGAGGTTGAGCACCATGTCGAGGTCGCTCTTCAGCCACTGGTCACCGGTCGAGCACACAGTGTAACCGTCAGGGGTGGTCACAACATAAATGTTGTTCTGCAGGTGATCCTGATGACCCGGGATGATGGTAGCCTTGAGCTTTGCGCCGTTGGCAGCCTTGAAAGTCTCTTTCCATATCTCCTCCTTGCGGGTGTGGGTCACCTCCTTGTTGTCGGCGAGAATCTCATCGGGAGCAACAACGGGCTTACCCTTTGAAGTGAACTGCTCGACCACAAAAGGATCGACATGGTCACCATGATTGTGGGTGAGGAACATGATGTCGCAAGCATCGGCAAGAGCCGTTGCGATGCTGTCGCTCATCAAGCGACGCTCTGAATCCTTCAACTTGCGGCCACGGTAGATATCCCAGCCGATAGTCACTTTGGGAGTACGGATGATCCAGCCGTCGTTATAAAGCTTATAGGCTTTTACACCCTTGGTAAGAGGTTGTTTCAGATCGGCCAGCACCATTTCCATGCGGCCGTCAAGAAAATTGCTGACGATGGGCGAACCGTCAAGACGAGTGTCGTGAAGCACCTGATCAATCAGGTAAAGAGCTGCTTTACGAGCCTTGGTGGGTTCAGCGGTCGAGGGAGTCTCCTCGTTGATAATGTCATTTACGAGCTCAAATGTAAGCTCTGTCTGGGCGTTAATGATACCGTCCTTGTCCGACCAGAAGTATGTCAGATCTCTTTTTGCCGACATCGACAGACAGGTCAGAGCGATTAGCGGGAATGCTATGCGACGAAACATAATGAGTGGTTTAATGTAAATAGGTTATAAAGTTAAGTGCGGCATCCACCGGAGCACAACGTTCTACCCCATGATATACCACGACACAAATATATAACTTTCCACTTTCATTTGCAAACCTTTTTGCACTTTCTCACCCTTTTGTTTCATTATGAAAACAAAAAAGCGAAGGCGCGCAAAAGCACGCCTCAATCAACTTTTATCGGCATCAGCCCCGTCAGAGCGTCACGACAATCTTGCCCGTCTGTCCACGTTGCTCGGCAAGCTCATGCGCCGCAGCGATGTCAGTGAAATCAAACCGCTGCGCTATCACCGGGCGTATTTCACACTTCTCTATGCGCCACATCATGCTGTCGATCTGGCTCTGCGTGGGTGTGTTGCTATAGAATCCGGTGAGATACACGCCCGACGGGATTTCTTTTATCGGGTCAAAATTCTTCAGGCCGTAGACACCGCCGAGCAGCCCCGTGTGACACACGATGCCATGTAGCGAGGTCACCCCTAGCGACTCCCGCAGTGTGGCCGCGCCGATCAGCTCAAGCACTTTGCTTGCTCCAGCCGGATACTTCTCAAGAAACCGCCGGCGGAACGCCTCCCCTTCCGTCACCACATCATCGGCTCCACACCTCCTGAGCATCTCCCCTTTCCGCTCGCTGCGTGTGGTTGCGATCACTTTAGCGCCGAAAGACTTTGCGAGCTGTATGGCAGCAAGCCCCACGGTCGATGTTGCGCCACGTATCAGCAGCGTGTCGCGCTCATTCAGTTGCAGCGACTGCGTCAATGAGCCGTAGGCCGTGTAAAATGTCTCAGGTATTGCTGCGAGTTCATCCCACCCGAGCTTGCTGTCAACCTTAAAAACGTGGCTTGCAGGCACCAGCACATATTCGGCATAACTCCCGTTGAAACTGCGCCCCATGCCACCCATCAGAGCCATAACCCGCTCGCCGCATCGCAGAGCGCTGTCAGAGGCATCGGCAATCTCACCCACACACTCTATGCCGGGAACGATCGGCTTTGCGATATAAGACTGCGCCACCTCAAAGCGACGCAACAGCACCTCGGAATGATTGATGCCGAACGCTTTTACTCGTATAAGCACCCATCCGGGACGCACCTCAGGCACCGGCATATCGGTCAGCCTCATCTCCCCGGCCCCGCAGGGCTCGGTCAGCACTACAGCTTTCATATCTTTTTCCAGCATTGGGGGTCGGGCGCGTAGAACGAGCGGTGATACCCGTAGGCCACCGCCGGACATCCGCGACAAAACCGCAGAAGCTCGCACTTGGCGCACTTCTCAAATTTCTCATATTGCCTGTAAAAATCCATCTCCTCCCCTTCCCATAGCTCATGCAGCGGCTTGCGGAAAAGGTTGCCCACCACGCTTTCAAAACGCCGGCACGCCATCACCTTTCCGTCGGGCAGAATCGTGAAGTGGCAGTCGCCGCAGTGACAGCCGTCATAGATCGCGTTCGGGTCGCTATCCTCCGGAATCTTGAACAATCCCTTTTCATAGAGATAAAGCGTCCACAGATGATCCTTGAGATTGAAAATCGTGCCTGAATCCTTGTGCTGCTCAAATTTCTTCCATATCCTGTCGAGAAAATCCCGGTATTCTTCAGGAGTGATGTGAGTGGATTTTTCCTCTGATGTGGGGCAATAACGCCCGAACGCAAACACATCCACCCCCTTCTCCACCACAAGGTCAATTATATCAGGGATTTCATTTATATTGGTACCCGAAACGGTGGTCATCACAGCCACGCGCACGCCATTGCGCCGCAGCACGTCGATCTTTTCCACCGTCGTGTCAAACGATCCCGGCTTGCGTATCGAGTCATGCGTTTCCCTCATGCCGTCGATCGACAGCTGATACTTCTGGCATCCCATCGACTTTAGCCACCGGCACACATCGTCGGTCAGATGAAACGGATTGCCGAGTATCGTAAACGGTATGTCACGCTCCTTGAGCATCGAGAGTATTTCCCCGAAGTGACGGTGAAGGATCGGATCACCTCCCGTGATATAGAAATAAGGAAGGCGGTGCATGCGACGGCACATCTCCTCGCACTGCTCCACGACCACTCTCGCACGCTCGAGCGGCATTTCCACCAGATGCGGATGCCCTTCCGAGAAGATGTAGCAGTGCTCGCAGCGCTGATCGCAACTGTCGGTTATGTGCCACTGAAAAGCGAAATATTCCATCGGTTATCTCTCGTTGTCATGAAAAAAAAAGCAGCTCCGATACTCCTGCAACTGCCGGAGCACCGGAGCTTTGTTGTCGGTTGCTTCCGGCGATTAAGTAAGTCGTGAAAACCAACTTACTTATTTCTCACCGGCACCACAGGCCGAGCCACATGCTGCGGGCTTGGGCTCCGGCTTCTCGTCGCCTGCACCGCAAGCTGAGCCACATGCTCCCGAAGGAGTCTCTGTTTCTGCATTTGCGCAAAGATAAGCCTGTGCGGTGTGCTTTACAGCACCATTGTTCATGCGTGTCATAGTCATGCTGTTTTTGGGGTTAAACATAGGATTATTTTATACAAATATACAGTGCGAAGTTTTACAAGTCAACTACTTACAAAACCGTGCCTAAGTAACATTTTTATTACTTTTAGTGATTTACAGGGTCTTGCGCTTCCAAATTTAATAATTTTTTTTTATTTCTCCTCCCCGTGCTTGCATATATCGCCGCTATCGTGTAGCTTTGTTATGAAAATTACCTGAATATGAGAAAGAAAGAGCAGCTAAATTCCATCATCGAAATCTGTCCGGTGCGCAATGTCGTGGCGCGGTTCGGCAACAAGTGGGCTCTTCTTGTCATTCTCGTCCTGAGCGAGAACGAGCCCATACGCTACAACGAACTCGGCCGCAAGATACCCGACATATCATCGCGCATACTTGCCAACACGCTCCGCACTCTCGAAGCCGACGGACTCGTCAACCGCCGCTACTTTCAGGAAGTACCGCCGAGGGTCGAATACTCCCTCACCGAAACCGGCCGGTCGCTGGTGCCCATCATCCTCAGCCTCACCGAGTGGGCGCAGACCAACATGAAATCCATCATAGCCCACCGCGCCGCCCACAATCCCGACACCGACTCCTGACCGTCATTGCTGCAAAATCGCTTCAATATGTTATTTTTGCAATTACAATTTAGGTGAGATTGCACAAACATGACCCACAAGATACCATCACTGCTCTTTTCCATTCCGCTGCTGTTGTTGTCGCTGCTTGCCTCCTGCGGCCACAGCGCGGAGCATAGACTCGATATGGCGCGCCGGCTTGTCGACCACAACCCCGACAGTGCCTATATCAC
>CAYSKE010000099.1:0-7887 GCA_964431465.1 uncultured Muribaculaceae bacterium
CGCGACCCCGACCTTGGCAAGGTCGTGCTCTACCAACTGAGCTATTTTCGCAATCTACTCTTGCATGCGGGGTGTTTTCCGCGTTTGCGATGCAAAGGTAGGCATTATTTTTTAACGCGCAAAACTTTTGGCGATTTTTTTTGACAAAAGTTTTAGCGTGTGATGCGATCGAGTGCTTCCTGAAGCCGCTCAGTAGTGGCACACAGAGAGATGCGCACGTAGCGATCGCCTTGCTCTCCGAAGATAAATCCGGGCGTAATGAAGATGTGGAGGTCGGAAAGCAACCGATCGGCAAGTGCCTGACCGGAGGTTTCGCTGTCGGGGATGCGCCCCCAGAGGAAGAGTCCACGCTGCGAGGGATCGAATGTGCAGCCAAGTGCTGTCATGATTTTCTCGGCGATAAGGCGACGACGTGCATACTCGGCGTTGAGATCGGCATACCAGTCGGGGCCGAGCGAGAGGGCTTTGACGGCAGCGAGCATCATGGGACGGAACTGGCCTGAATCGACGTTGCTCTTGACGCGGAGGATCCACTGGATGAACTGCGGGTTTGAGGCTACCATCGCTATGCGCCATCCGGCCATGTTGTGACTCTTGGAGAGGGAGTTCATCTCCACTGCCACATCCATCGCTCCGGGCACCTGAAGGATGCTCAGGGGCTCGGAGTTGAGTATGAAGCTATAGGGGTTGTCGTGGGCGATAACTATGCCGTGGCGACGGCCGAAGTCAACGGCTTTCTTAAAGATGTCGAGCGTGGCGGGGGTGCCGGTGGGCATGTGGGGATAATTCAGCCACATGATTTTGACGCGATCGAGGGGCACCGTGCGCTCAATGAGGTCGAAATCGGGATACCAGCCGTTGTCGGGCGTAAGGCTGTATTTGAATATCTCAGCACCGACAAGGCGGCTCACCGATGTGTAGGTGGGATAACCGGGATCGGGCACAAGCACTGCATCGCCGGGGTTGAGGAAGGCGAGGGAGATGTGGAGTATGCCCTCTTTTGAGCCGATAAGGGGCTGAATCTCGGTGACGGGATCAAGTGTGACGCCATAGGTGCAGCGATACCAGTCGGCAAACGCCTCGCGAAGCTGCGGAATACCTACGTAGGGTTGGTAGGAGTGGTTGGAGGGCTGCGCGGCTTCGGATGCAAGCGTGGAGATGACGGAGTGATGTGGCGGACGGTCGGGACCGCCGATGCCGAGAGAAATGACGTCGGCTCCGGCAGCCTTCATCTGCGCGATTTCGCGGAGCTTGGTCGAGAAGTAGTATTCCTTTACATCGCTGACGCGATCAGCGGGGCATATAGTTTTTTCCATGAGTTACAGAGAGTTTAGACTTTGTTGCGGCACTCGGAGTATTCGCCGAGCACGCGCAGATCGTTGATGAGCGGCCGCACGGCATCGAGTGCCTGACGGTAACGCACGAAACTGTCGAAGGTGAGATCGACATAGAAGCGGTATTCCCACTCACGCCCGATGACGGGCAAGGATTGTATCTTGGAGAGGTTGATGTCGTAGAATGAGAAGATCGTGAGCACCTTGGAGAGGGCACCGTGGGTGTGAGGGAGGGTGAACACCACCGAAGCCTTGTCGAGCTCCTCGTCGCGCGGCTTCATCTCGCGCGCCACAAGCGGGTCGGCAAGAATGAGGAAACGGGTGAAGTTGCGCTTGTTGGTCTCGATGCCGCGTGCAAGGATGTCGAGGCCGTAGAGACCGGCAGCATACTCGCCGCAGACGGCTGCATGACCCGATAGCGACTGCTCGGCAATCTCGCGCGCCGAGCCGGCCGTGTCGAATTTCTCGATCATCTTCATGCGCGGATGGGTGCGGAGAAACTGCTCGCACTGCATGAGCGCCATGGGGTGGGAGTTGACCTCATAGAGCGTGTCGAACGTCTCACCCGGCAGGGCGGCAAGCACATGGGAGATGCGCATCTTGTACTCGCCTATGATCTCAAGATTGCTCTTGCGGAGAAGCTCATGATTAGGGAGGATGCTCCCGGCGATGGTGTTCTCTATGGCAAGGATGCCGAGAAGCGAGGCGTCGGAGGCAAGCGCAGCGAACATATCGGGAAATGTGTCGCAGGGAATTGTGGTTATGTCGTGTCCCGCGAAGTATTCCCGGGCAGCGGCGTCGTGGTAGCATCCCGCCACGCCCTGAATTGTGACTCTGATATTATCCATCGATTGATAATGCTATGAGAAGTTGCAAAGATAAAGAAGTGATTTAAACTTCATGGCAAAATGCGGTGCAAAAAGTGAGCGGGAGCGGCATTTTTCAATCATTTTTCACAAAGAGCCGGAGTTGAAAGTGTGAATAAACGCAAAACAATAATAATCATTATCAAAACCACGCAAAGTGTGTTGCAAATCTCGGCGCGGCTTTTTTTCTTTGCACGACAATATTCACACCGCATGGCTGAGCCGTGCATTGTAACACTTAGAATCACAATCCTCATTATATCTCTTATCTCTCCCCTGAACTATGAATGTGTCAAGCATGAGCAATGTGGCCCGACTGGCTTTCACGATCATACTTTTCAATATAGCTTTGCTGGGCATGAAGGCTCAGACGGTGCGCGCCGTGCATTTTGTGTCGGGGCAAGGAAGCACCAAACCGGTCTATGAATACAATGCCGTGGACGTTCCGCCGAGTTTTCCGGGCGGAAAGCTGTCGCTGATGCGCTATATCAATGCTGAACGCCGCTATCCCGCACATGCCTACGAACAGGGGATAGAGGGGCGCGTGACGTGCGGGTTTGTCGTGGGTGCCGACGGCTCGATCAAGGATGTGAGCGTGCTTAAAAGCGCTTATCCGGCACTCGACGCCGAGGCGGTGAGGCTTGTTGAATCAATGCCAAAATGGGATCCCGGCATTGTCGACGGGATGAAAGTGGCGGTGTATTGTGTGATGCCGATCGCATTCCGGCTATAAAAACATCGCGGTGTCAAAGGCTGTAAGGCTTGGGTAATTGCAGGGGAAGGAGTATATTTGCACCCGAAACCAACCCCGGCGCACGCACATAACCCGGTGCCCCCTCCCCTATCGGATGACTTGGGCGCACAACGTGGCGCGGCGGGATTTAATTATGTCTACACAAGCATAACAGCAAGAGCATGGAACATATCTCGCAGAGAATTCAGGCTATGTCGCCGTCGGCGACTCTGGCCATGTCGCAAAAAAGCGCCGAACTCAAGGCTCAGGGTGTCGATGTGATCAACCTCTCAGTGGGCGAGCCTGACTTTGAGACTCCCGACCACATCAGAGAAGCCGCCAAAAAGGCTATCGACGAAGGATATACCCGTTACACTCCGGTGCCGGGCTACATGACACTCCGCAAGGCTATCGCAGCCAAACTCGAAGCCGAGAACGGCCTGAGCTACAAGCCTGAACAGATCGTGGTGTCGAACGGCGCCAAGCAGTCGCTCTGCAATATCATCCTTGCCACCATCAATCCGGGCGACGAAGTGGTGATACCCACTCCGGCGTGGGTGAGCTACATAGAGATGGTGAAACTTGCCGAAGGTGTAGTGAAGGAAGTGCCTGCCACAATCGAGCAGGACTTCAAGGTGACACCCGCACAGCTGGCTGCCGCCCTGAATGAGAAGACACGCATGGTGCTGATATGCTCACCGTCGAACCCCACCGGATCGGTCTACACTCGTGAGGAGCTTCAGGCACTCGTGGACGTGCTCAAGGAGTGGCCTGAGGTAATCATACTTGCCGATGAGATCTATGAGCATATCAACTACACCGGCTCGTTCACGTCGCTCGGCGCTTTCCCCGAAACAGCCGACCGCACCGTGATCGTGAACGGCGTGTCGAAAGCCTACGCCATGACCGGCTGGCGTGTGGGCTGGTGCGCCGCACCGCTCTGGCTCGCCAAAGCCACCAACAAGCTGCAGGGTCAATACACCTCGGGGTGCTCGTCGATCGCGCAGAAGGCTGCCGAAGCCGCCTACATGGGCTCTCAGGAGTGCGTCGAGGAGATGCGCAAGGCATTTGAGCGCCGCCGTGACCTGATCGTCGAACTCGCTTCACAGATTCCGGGATGGAAAGTCAACGTGCCGCAGGGGGCATTCTATCTGTTCCCCGAAGTGTCGAGCTACTTCGGCAAGCGCGCCGGCGACCGCGTGATAAACAACGCCAACGATCTGGCTATGTATCTGCTTGAGGAAGCCCATGTAGCCACCGTCGATGGCGGAGCGTTCAGCCTGCCGGGTTATCTGCGCCTGAGCTACGCCACAAGCGACGACAATCTGCGCGAGGCCATGCGCCGCATCTCAGCAGCTCTCGCAAAGCTCAACTGAAACGATTTTTTCAACCACCGACCGTGAAGAGACCTCTTACAGCCCTTGCAGCAGCCGCAATCACTGTTGCAGGGGTTCTTTGTCCGCTCCATGCCGAGAAGCGTCAGGTGAAGGTGAGAATCATCGAGACATCGGACGTACACGGCAACTTCTTCCCCTACGATTTCATCAACCGACAGGCCGGTACGGGAAGTCTGGCCCGCGTGCACTCGGCGGTGGAGAAATCGCGCAAGGAGGTCGGTGCCGACAACGTGATCCTCGTTGACAACGGCGACATTCTGCAAGGGCAGCCCACAGCCTACTACTACAATTTCATCGACACCACGTCGCGCCATGTGGCTGCCGAGATGATGGATTTCATGGGCTACAATATCGCCAGTCTCGGCAATCACGACGTAGAGACGGGGCATGAGGTCTACGACCGGTGGATCAAGACATCGGGGCACCCGGTGCTCGGCGCCAACATCATAGACACCAAAACCGGACGCCCCTACGTGGAGCCTTACAAGATCATAGAGCGCAATGGTCTTAAAATAGCGTTCTTAGGGCTTATCACACCCGGAATACCGGGATGGCTGCCCGAGAATCTATGGGAAGGATTGCGGTTTGAGGAGATGGTGCCGTCGGCGCGGAAATGGATCGACTATCTGCGCACCTATGAGAAACCCGATGTGATCGTCGGGCTGTTTCACTCGGGTCGCGACCACACAAAAACCACGGGCGACGTGATAGAGAATGCCTCGCTGCTCGTAGCAAAGGAAGTGCCGGGATTCGACGTTGTGATGATGGGGCACGATCACTCGAAATACCTCGATTTTATCAAGAATGACGCAGGGAAAACGGTTCTGGTGGGTAATCCTGCCAGCAATGCCGACTTGCTCTTCACGGTGGATATAGAGGCCGAAATTGATGAAACAGGGAAAGTGGGCGATCTGGTGATAAAGGGGGATGTGTCTACGGTCAACAATATGCCGCCGTCGCAGGAATTCATGGAGCGTTTTGAGCCTCAGCGCAAGGCCGTGGAGGATTTCGTGGGACGCAATATCGGGGAGCTGACGGCTGAAATGAGTACGCGCGACGCATATTTCGGCCCATCGGCATTCATCGACTTCATCCATGAGCTGCAGCTTGCCATCTCAGGCGCACAAATTTCAATGGCGGCTCCGCTGACTTTCGACGCCACAATACCGGCGGGAGAAGTGACGGTGAGCGACATGTTTAATCTCTATAAGTATGAGAACATGCTCTACACCATGAGGCTGACAGGTCAGGAGATAAAAGACTACCTTGAGATGAGCTACGACCTGTGGACACAACAGATGAAATCGGCCAATGATCATCTGCTGAATCTGCGCGACGCCAATGCTTCGGACATGAGTCACACCGGTTTCAAGCATCCGAGCTATAATTTTGACTCGGCGGCGGGCATCATCTACACCGTGGACGTGACAAAGCCCAAAGGGGAGAAAATCAACATCATCTCGCTTGCCGACGGCACGCCGTTTGACCTGAAAAAAGATTACACGGTCGCAATCAACTCCTACCGCGGAAACGGTGGTGGAAATCTTCTCACCGAGGGTGCCGGAATAGCCAAAGAGGATCTGAAAGGGCGCATCATCAAATCGACCGATAAGGATTTGCGTTACTACATGATGAAGCATATCGAGGAGCAGAAGACTCTGACGCCCAAAGCACTGAATCAATGGAAATTTATTCCGGAGGAGATTGCGAAGCCGGCAGCCGAGCGCGACCGCAAGTTACTTTTCAACGACCGATAATCATGGAAAAGAAACGCATCTGGGAACTTGGACGCGACAGCGTGGAGACCTACCGCGGAAAGAAGAAACTTCCGCTAGTGCTTGTGGTCGACAACGTGCGCAGTCTCAACAATATAGGCGCGATGTTCAGAACCGCCGACGCTTTTCTTGTCGAGCAGATGGTGCTTTGCGGCATCTCGTCGCCTCCCCCATCGCCTGAGATACACAAGACAGCTCTCGGTGCCGAGGAAACCGTGGCGTGGAGCTATTACCCCGACACTATGGAAGCTATCGAAGCCCTGCGTGCCGAGGGGTACACGATATGCTGCCTCGAGCAGGTGAAAGGGAGCATCGAGCTGCAGCACTTCAAAGTCGCCGACTCGGGTAAATATGCCATCGTGGTGGGAAATGAGGTCGACGGTGTGGATCAGCGCGTTGTCGATGCCTCGGATGTGGCACTCGAGATACCCCAGCACGGCACCAAACATTCACTAAACGTATCAGTCTCGGCGGCACTGTCGCTGTGGCACTTTTTCTTACAACTAACATGAAAAGACTGCTTATCGTAGGGGCTGGAGGATTTATCGGGGGCTTTATCGCCCGCGAAGGGCTGAACCGCGGTTATGAGGTATGGGCTACGGTGAGAAGCACCACATCGCTGAGATACCTCGACGACGAACGCATCCACATCGTCACGCTCGACTATGACGACCCCGACCAGATGGCTGCCGCTCTCGACAAGGAGATGCCGGGCGACACCGGGTGGGAATATATCATCTATAACCTCGGAGCGACAAAAGCTCTTGACTTCCCAGAATTTAACCGGGTAAATTTCCAGTATCTGCGTTCGGTGGGCGAGGTGCTTAAAAGTATTGGCTGCACACCGCAGATATTCCTGTTTATGAGCAGCCTGAGTGTGCTTGGACCCGGCGACGAGATTTCTTACTCGCCCCTCGACGCAAACATGATCCCGCAGCCCAACACGCGCTATGGCGTGTCGAAGCTCAAAGCGGAGCAGTGGCTTGAGTTTCAGAGCGGTCTGCCGTGGGTGATATTCCGCCCGACAGGTGTCTACGGCCCACACGACAAGGACTACAAGATGATGATTCAGGCGATCGACTCTCATGTGGATTTCGGCGTCGGGTACCGCAAGCAGCTTCTCACGTTCATCTATGTAGAGGATCTTGTGGGAGCGATGTATGACTGCCTTGCTGCCGGAGCCGAGAAGGTCACCAAAAAGAAATACATCATTTCGGAGAAACGCGCCTACACACAAAAAGAGTTCCGTGACATCGTTGCCGCCGAGCTTAACCGCAAAGTCGTGCTCCCCGTCGTGCTCCCTTTGTGGGCGACTTATGGCGCAAGCTATGTAGCGGAGAAGATCGGACGTCTGCGGCTGAAACCGTCGACACTCAACCGCGACAAATACAACATCATGAAGCAGCGCAACTGGAATGCCGACACGACCGATGCCGAGCGTGATTTCGGATTCAATCCCCGGCACTCGCTGCGCGACGGAATAGCCAAGACGGTGGCCGCCTATCTCGCCGAGAAAAACAGCAAGTAGTTTACACGCGCTTAATCGGGCATTTCAGAGCACCAATAAAAAATAGTAGCTCACATTAAATCGTAAAACTCGACAGCCTTAAAATAGGCTGTCGAGTTTTACTTTTTTGTAGATCTAAATTTTATCGGACAGTAATAACAAATAACTGTCCTAAAAAGATATTATTAAACAGCCGTTAGTTGAGAGCTACGCATGAAAGCAAAAGTAGGGGCCGACTCCCAAGAGCCGGCCCTTACGCCCATGCGGGTTAACTA